>JBILSS010000117.1:0-7022 GCA_044371965.1 Vampirovibrionales bacterium | reverse complement strand
GGACGAATGAGAATACGAACGGTTTGATTCGTCAGTACTTGCGGAAATCGAGTTCTTTTGCTAATGTGGGGGAAGCGGAGCTTGCACGAATAGCGTATTTGCTGAACAATCGTCCTCGCAAGTGCTTGAATTTCAAGACCCCGTGGGAGGTACAGCATGCTGTGGCTTAACCGCCACCCCCTGCGACACTTGTTACTTGAATCCGCCTAGGTATAATACCATTTAAACGATTGAATAGCGTATAGGTGGATTCTAGGAGCCTAGACTCGCAGATGGGCGAGGTGTACAGAGACGTACATAAGCACATCGAGAACCCGAGCGACAACGAAGACGCCAGACGCTATTTAATCGTTTAATTGGTATAAGAACCAAAAATCTTACGCAGGGTTTCGATCATTGCCCACGTCACCAAAAGCAAGTGTAATAAGCGTAAATGCTTGTTGTGTAGCTTGGCTTGAGCCTTTGCCCCTAGCCATCCGCCGACAAAGGCAATGGCGGAAATGCCCAAGGCGAGCTTCCACGGCACGACATGGGCTTGCGATTTACCCAAGACCGTCCCCAAGGACGTCAAAATCACGACACCAGTCCCTGTAATCATGGCTTGACGCACAGGCATTTTCAAAACTTCTGTCATAAACGGCACGAGGAAGACGGCTCCCCCCATGCCGACAATGCCTGCGAGTCCTCCAATGGCGGTTGAAAACGGTACAATCAGCCACCACTTTTGCCATAGGAGATTAAAATCGGTGATGAACTCGTGAATTTCTTCCACATTTTTATGAAAAACGACTTGTAGATACTTCCGCACACCTAAAGCTAAAGTTGCCGTCAACGCAATCATTAAAATACTTAAAATTAGGGATCGTGACCATGTGGCTGAAAAATAGGCTCCCACACAGGCACCCAAAACGGAAGGCACGCCAAATAAAAGCACCAGTCGTTTTTTCATCGCCTTATTGCGAATATGCACATAGGTGGACGAAATGGAGCTGGCGAGGGCTTGCACCGCTGCAATACCTGTGGCGGCTTGAATACTGACCAAGTCCCCCCCGAGTAAGGCAGGGGGGATGAGGATCAACCCCGGTACCATTTGTAAGCCTCCGCCGATGCCCAAGAGTCCTGATAAAAAGCCGACAATCAAGCCCAAGAGTCCTAAGAACAAGAGGGCATTCGGCGTAGTGGGATCTTGCAAAACAAGGGCGGTGGTTTCAAAGGGCATGGTTTACTTTCTATAGTATTGTCTACTTGTCTATAGTGTTCGATAGATGAAACAGGCTATGAGGCTATTCTAGGAGCCTCGATTTTTTTGGGCGGGCGTGTACATAGACGTACATAACCAAACAAAAAAATCGTAGCGACAACGAAGAGACCTTAGACCGTTTTATATAGCGGATACTATATCTTACTCAAAAGAAAGTCCAATGCCAAGTGATAGCCCGTTAAACCCAGCCCACAAATCACGCCCGTGGCAACGCCTGACACATAAGACTGCTGGCGAAAGGCTTCTCTCGCATGGATGTTGGAAATATGCACTTCCACAATGGGAATGCTCAACATCGCCAAGGCATCACGCAGGGCGACACTGGTATGCGTCCAGCCGCCGGGGTTGATGATGAGTCCAACGGCTTGGGACTCATGAAAAATGGCGTGAATAGCGTCGATCATTTGGGCTTCGTCGTTGTATTGCGCATGCACCAGCGTGGCTTTTTCTTTGGCATTGGCATGGCGAATCAACTGATGTTCTAGTTCAGGCAAGGTGGTTTTGCCGTAAATGTCAGGTTCTCGTAAGCCCAGCATGTTCAAGTTCGGACCATTGAGCAGGTAAATATGTTTCATTACGATTTCGCCTTTCGGGAAGATTTAGGGGCTTGACTGAAATAAAGCCCCACTTCTTGAAGGTTTAAGCCTTCTCGCTTGAGTTGTTCTTCAATCACCAGTTGAATCATGTGAGGTCTTGAAAACCCCAAGGCTTCAGCTAGCTTTATAGCGGTTTGAAAACTAGGGACACGCCGTCCATGTTCATAATCACTCAAGCGTTGTGGTGAACAACCGACTCGATCAGAAAGCTCGTTTAGGCTCCATTCTTCTGCACGACGGCACACCCTTAACTGTCGCCCTAGTGTCCATGGGGCATCAGGATCAATTCCCACAGAACGCAAAACGTCTTGATAAGGAACGCTTTCAAAAGAATCATCGTGTTCGGTAATCATGTGCCGTAATCTCCTGTACTTCAATAATTTCGTGGGTCTGTTCTTCGTAAATGAGTCGCCATTGCTTGTTGAGCCGAATGAAACGTTGCCCTTTTCGATCGCCTTGTAAGGGTTCATCATGAAACGACTTATATTGAAGCCGTATGAGTAGCCGTCCTAAGCGTTCCATTTTTTCAATCCAAAAAGCGACTCGTTCTTGAATATGAACGGGGGCTTTTTTAAATTGCTTTTCCGCTTGTTTGCTAAATCTAATCAACAAATCTACTCCTTATCGGATGATATTTCTAGTATAGCAAAGCAAGCCGACTATTTCAACCCCTTATCGGAGTAAATCTGCATCTTTTTTACAGCAATTCCAAAAACGACCCCTGACGCTGCCAGTCCCCCGATCGAAAGCTCCACAACAAATCGGGATGCGTGTCGGTAGCCATCGCCAGCCGTTCGACTCGTCTCACCCCAGCGTGACGCAATTGTAACTCGTTAACAAACGGCACATCCGCATGATATTTGTTAGCGTGATGCGTCGATCGTCTATACCAAAGTCCTTGGCTTTCCCACGCAATAGACGCCTGTAATTCAGCCAAAACATCGGCGTCGATTTCAAAGCCGTCTAACGACAAGGCAGGGGCAATCACCGCAATCATTTGAAAAACGTCCGCACCTGCTTCTACCAAAACATCCACCATTTTAGGCGCCAAGCCCAACGCCGTAGACTTCCATCCACAATGCACAACAGCCCCTTGATGAATATCGGGGGCATACAAAATCACAGGCGTACAATCGGCACTAAAGACCACCGCAGGATGCTTAGGCTGGTCGACGAGAATGGCATCGACGTTACCGTGTTGGGCTTGGCTTACGGCGAAGTAGTCGTTGCCGTGAACTTGCGTAGGGTAGGCAAGTTTAGTGGGCGTCATACCAAAGGCACGAAGCCATGCTTGCCGATGCTCGTCTAAAAGCGACGCATCCGCTTCTGTGCCTGCGACGAAATCGGGCTTTGTCGAAAAGCCATAACGCAGGCGATGCCCATACATATTCAGTAAAACGGATTCAATTTTCGGGTGAGTTATGATCATAATTCACACCTTACAAGTAAGACGAAACCCGTTGACGGATGTAATTGCCCACGGCTTGAGGAGCAATAGACGGTTCCCAAGGAATCTGGTTAATATCGATTTTGCCTGAACTGTCTGTTCCCTTATTTCTAAGTCCGAATTCATAATGCGTATATACCGTGTTTGGCGTGACGCTTATGCCATAATAATTACAACATTCGGCGATTTTTTGGCATGCCGCTTCAAGGCTGGCTTGGGTAAAAGTGCCTGCCTTAAAGCCTTTGGGTCCTCCGCAAACGGCGATGCCAATGGTAAAGCTGTTGCCTCCTCCGCAGTGGGCGGCGTATTTGTCTCGATTGGTGAGTTGCTTGCCGTTGGCTTCGGGCTTGTAAGTACCTGCGACCACGGTGCCGTCACCTGCGACGATAAAATGGTAATGTTGCTTGTCGACGGCATTGGGGATCAATCCGCCGGCCGTCCAGTGCAGGCAAATACGTTGAAGTTGGGGAGGAACGGGGGGCATCAATATATCCTTTTTATTTAGGTGATTCTTTTATTTTGTCATAGGATTTAACGCAAGGCAAGATAAAAAAATGGAGGCTTGGGGAAGCCTCCTGAACTATAAATAAAACATTTTTCTCAAAATAAAAGGGGAACAAAAACGAACATTTACTTACTGGTCAAAGTATTTACATGGATTGAACGGTAACTTAACCTACAAGATTTAATTTTTTGGCGTTTCCTTCACGTTGGACTCTCGGGTTTAAGTTAGAAGGAACACCGACAAAAGGCATCAAACCTGATTTGGGATTAACACTTAGATCTAAAGATGTTTTAATGGCAGGCTGATTACTATTGGCGGAACGCAAGGGTCGGCTCACATTGCTGTGAAGGTTGCCGTTATTATTGTTGAACATCGAATAAGAACAACTAATGGACATGGGAGATTTCATCCTATGTTGGAGGGCTGAGGGAGTGAATGACGTTTAACCACCTTCACAAGACCACAATACAACACACTATGTGACGTCTTTGTGACGATTTTCGTCTTTTTCTGTGACATTTTGCATCTTTTTTGTAGATTGATCGAAAGAGCCATTTTAAGATGGTTTTCAGAAGAATTGTTACAAAACTGTTACACAGTTGACAAGGCGTTTAAAATCCGTATAATTAAGTTTTTATTAAGACTTAGTTTTGAATCCACACTAAGTTTTGCACCCCTTGTGTTTACTAAGATTCCCTGTGTTTTGTCGTGTTTTGTGTTTTGTATTTAAGGAAACCCCCTCATGAGAGTTAGTCCACTGGCACCGTTAACAGTTGCTTCATCAGGTCGTAATATCCAGCGACAGGGGGGGGAGAAAAGAAATATCAGGAAAAAGTACAAGGTCGGACGGATCCTCAAAAACTGGCTTCTTTAGAAAAGAGTTTTGGGTCATCCATTACGCCTGAGCAAATGACTTCTTTGGAAGAAGCCTACAAGCAAAAAATACCTACGATCGATGTTTATCTGGAAAGAAAAAAAACTCTTCAAAGTGATATAGATACTTATGGAAGCTACGGTTCAATGTCGTTGCTTGTACCTAAGATAAAAAACAGGCTACTTGGCTTGATTGAAGAACTCACGCTGAAGCCTACTCCTCAAAAGAAATACTAAAGGAAACACAGATGCAATTGAATCGATTGCCCCCCCCACGATCCCACGACCGACTCTGCAACGTCAGGGGTCTCTAACGCCTGATCAAATCGCTGAGGAACTTAGACGCTTAGCCTATACAAGAGGGGAGCGTCGAAGTTCAAAACTATCTGCACTTGCAAATATTTTCAGAGATCCCGAGTATCCTTATAAGCAGACTTTAGACGACGATGTATTCAATGATGTATGGACAAAACTTCTTGAACAAGCCAATGTCTTAAAAGAACGGCACCCTAGCGACCCTGCTGTGAAAAATTCTTTAGAGCGTAGTTTTCATGTTTCTCGCGACTATCCTACTCAATTTGAACGTATTTCTACTGAAGTAAAGCAGCGTATTTCGGCATTACGAAAAGGAACGATTCTTTTTCCTAGAAACAACACAGGACAAATTATCGACACGTTTCAAAAAGAACACGGACTTGATACCCTTGGCTAAATGTTTATGCTAGACTCCTAAAAGAATAGTCGCAAACCCTTTAGGATGCCTTATAGATGAACTTTTATTGGCTTTTACCCCCCGCCATCGGGATTTTTCTCCTTCTTGCCACCACATGGTGCTTTTCAGAACATCGCTTCCGTGTCGATTGGGGACTCATCCTGCGTGCGATTGCCTTGCAAATCTTGCTTGCCTTGCTCTTAACGCAAGTGCCTCAAGCCCAAGTCGCCATGCTTTCCGTGGGGCAAGGCATCGAAAGTCTTCAGCATTTTGCCAATCAAGGAGCCGCCTTCGTCTTCGGCGGATTCATCTCCAGTCCCCAAGCCCTAAAAAGCCTCTTTGGTGCCAACGGAGCCTTTATTTTTGCCTTAAAACTCTTACCTGTGCTGGTTTTTGTCGCCAGTTTGGTGTCAATCGCCTATTATTTGGGGATCCTACAAATTGTGGTGCAAATCGTCGCACGGCTGGTCAACGCCGTTTTGGGCGTTTCAGGAGCCGAAGCCTTGTCGAATTGTGCCAGTATTTTCGTGGGGCAGGTGGAAGCTCAAATGTTGGTGAAGCCCTATCTCAAAAGCGTCACCAAATCCGAACTGCTCGCCATGATGGCAGGGAGCTTTGCCTGTATTTCAGGCGGTATGATGGCGGTTTACATCGGCATGGGGATTTCAGCGAGCTATCTATTAACAGCATCGATCATGGCGATCCCTGCGAGTTTTGCGGTGGCGAAAATTTTAATCCCTGAAACGCAGACTCCGCTTACGCAAGGCAGTGTTCAGCTAGATGTTGAAAAAAAAGCCGTCAACGTGATTGATGCAGCGTCTCAAGGTGCGTCTGAAGGATGGCATATCGGCGTGAGCGTGCTGGCGATGCTGATGGCGTTTATTTCACTGGTCGCCTTTGCGGATGCTGGCTTTGGCATCTTGGGGAAACAACTCATGGCGTGGGGCGTGGCTCCTGACTTTTTAGGTCTTTCTTTAAGCCATTTGAGCATGTCTTCTATTTTGGGAAAGTTGTTTTACTTGGTGGCACTTGGCTTGGGCGTGCCTTCGCCTGATGCCCTCACCGCAGGGAGCCTGCTAGGAACGAAAATGGTCATCAACGAATTTGTCGCCTATTCTCAATTGGTTCCGCTCATCAAGCAAAACAGTTTGGCGCCTGTGACGCAAGCCATTTTGTCCGTCGCCTTATGCGGATTCGCCAACTTGGGTTCGATTGCCATTCAGCTGGGCGGTATCGGGGCTATGGTACCTGAACGCCGTAGTGATATAGCGATGCTTGGCTTTAAGGCGATGCTCTGTGGGACGGTGGCGTCTTATTTGTCCGCAACGGTGATGGGGGGCTTGTTTTATATGAATCACCTTAATAATGTGCCGACATGGTCACCCTTGGGCTTGATGATTCTGTGTGTTTTGGTGATGATTGGTAGCCATTTTTGGCAACGTCCGTTGCGAGATGACGAACCTAGACGTTTACGTTAACGAACACTATGTAGTTCAACGTTTTAGAACCTATCTTCATGAAAGTGGTTAATGGTGTATAATTAGGTATTGTTTGTCAAGAGAGTTTTTTACAATGCCTTATCCCAGCGATATTACCGAAGAGCAATACCAGCTTGTTTCAGATATTTT
>JBILSS010000116.1:0-7037 GCA_044371965.1 Vampirovibrionales bacterium | reverse complement strand
GTCAGGGTTTTGCAGGCAGTCGCTTCTTAGGCGATTGGCGTGAATCGTTGAAATTGCGTGAAATTCAGTACGACACCTTTGGTTTAAATGTGGAAGAAGAACGCAGTCAGCATCGCTTGATTGATTCGGTTCCTACTCGCATTGTCGGCAATGTCGCCTTTGTGACGACCCGCTACGCTTACCCCGACAACACCCTATGGCAGCGTTTAGAAACTTTGACGATCGTGTACATGGAAGAAAACAAAGCCCAAGGCGAGTTGCAGGTGGACTACATTTTAGACGGCATCCCTGTGTGTCGAGCCATTTACACCGCCAACCTTGAACGTATTAGCTAGTGGGTTCTTCTGTATAGTATTTTCTATATAAAATGTTCTATTGCCTCTTCGTTGTCGCTACGATTTTTTTGTTCTGTTATGTACGTCTGTGTACACGCCTTCACAAAAAAATCTAGGCTCCTAGAATAGTCTAATAGCTCATTTTATCTATAAAACACTATATATAGTATTTAATACCAATTAAACGTTAAATCTAAAGTGCATGACATCACCGTCTTTGGCGATGTATTCCTTGCCTTCAAGGCGGAGCTTGCCTGCTTCTTTCGCCCCTTTTTCGCCTTGAAACTGCACATAATCATTATATGCGGTGACTTCGGCTCGAATAAAACCCTTTTCAAAGTCCGTATGAATGACCCCTGCACACTGTGGCGCCGTAAAGCCTGCTTCAAACGGCCAAGCCCGCACTTCTTTCACTCCAGCTGTAAAATAGGTATACAAGCCTAATAAGCGATATGTTTCGGTAATGAGCGAATCCACGCCACTGGCTTTTACGCCCAAGCTTTCTAAGTAACTTTGCTTTTCGGCTTCATCGTCCAACGCCGAAAGTTCCGCTTCAATTTGAGCCGAAATCGCCACTACAGGACGCCCCTCTTCTTTGGCACGTTCCACCAACGCCTTGTAATGCGGATTCGCTAAGGGATCTGCCAATTCTTCTTCGGCGACATTGCCTGCATAAATTAACGGCTTCACCGTTAACAAGCCTGAACGCTTTAAAACAAGCGTTTCGTCCGCATCAAACTCATGGGCATGTTGACTAATCATTTCACCACCTTCTAAGAAAGGCAGTAAACGTTGCATTAAAGCGAGTTCTGATTTGGCATCGGCTTCGACTTTTGCAGACTTCTGCAAGCGAGGCAATCGTTTTTCAATAGAAGCAACATCCGACATGCAAAGCTCAAGCACGATGGTATCTACATCACGACAAGGATCCACACTATTTTCAACGTGCTGAATGTTGTCGTCTTCAAAGCAACGCACGACTTGCACAATGGCATCCACTTCTCGGATGTTCGCTAAAAATTGGTTGCCCAAGCCTTCGCCTTTGGAAGCCCCTCGAACCAGTCCCGCAATATCAACAAACTCAAACACGGCAGGAATGACTTTTTCCGTCTTTACTAAATCTTGCAAGACATACATGCGAGGGTCTGGCACTTTAACGATGCCTGTATTCGGTTCAATCGTACAAAAGGGATAGTTGGCACTTTCGGCTTGAAACGTTGAGGTAAGGGCGTTGAAGAGGGTTGATTTTCCGACATTTGGCAATCCGACAATACCAGCTTTAAGCATAATTGTTTCCTTTATGATTTAGAATGAATTTAGCTTATCAAAAACAGGCGTTTTGTGGAAGTCTCTTTTTTTGGAAGATCTGCTATAGCTAAGTTTAGAGTTTTCTGTACAGTAGGCTCCTAGAATCCACCTATACGCTATTCAATCGTTTAAATGGTATAAAGCCACTTTCGCAGAGCTTTCTATACATAAAATCCTTCAAAATTTAGTACTTAGGCTTAAACTGCTTCAGAAAACGTTGATCGTTCGTGTAAAAAATACGGATGTCATCAATGGCGTCTCGCAACATCGCCAAACGCTCCACGCCCATGCCAAAGGCAAAGCCTTGATACACGCTCGAATCGATCCCGCAATTTTCTAGCACGTTAGGGTGAACCATGCCAGCCCCTAGAATCTCAAGCCATCCGCTATGACCGCACACCTTGCATCCGTCGCCTTGGCAGAAGAGGCATTGCACATCGACTTCCGCACTGGGTTCTGTAAAAGGAAAATAGCTCGGACGAAAACGAGTGGGGCGTTCATTGCCACCAAACAATTCCGTGATAAACGCATTGAGCGTGCCTTTTAGATCCGCAAACGTCACGTTTTTGTCCACATACAAGCCTTCAATCTGATGAAACAACACATACTTACGACTGCTCACTTCTTCGTTACGATACACCCGCCCTGGTGCAATCACACGAATGGGAGGCTTATGCTGGCTCATATGACGAATCTGAGCATTGCTGGTTTGCGACCGCAATAAGACATTGCTGGCGACTTCGGTATAGTAAGTGTCTTGCATGTCTCGAGCTGGGTGATCCGCTGGGAAATTGAGGGCTTCAAAGTTGAAGAACTCGGTTTCCACTTCGGGGCAGGCGTTGTCGTCTAACACGCTAAAACCCATGCCTTCAAACAAACGGCAGACGTCTTCGGTGATTTGACTCAACGGATGCACCTTCCCTACGGGCAGAACCCGACCAGGTAAGGTGACATCAATGGTTTCTTCCCGCAATTGAGCATTTAAGGCGTCAGCATCCAGACGGGCTTTAATCTCGTCATGCACGGATTCCACGGCTTGAGACAGGGCGTTCAGCGAAGCTCCGACACTGGGGCGATCTTCCGCAGGGACGTCTTTCAAGCCACGTTTCAGTAGGGTAAGGCTTCCGCTTCGTCCCAACAATTCGACCTTGGCGTGTTCGAGTTCGGCTAAGTTTGAGCAGGCATTGAGTTGAGCGATCGCTTGATTTTCTAGGGTTTTTAGGCTTTCAGGGCTTAGGGATGTCGTGGCATTCATGGGGGAATCCTCTTTGTGGGGCTATCTTACCTTTTTAAGATACCACAAAAATCAAAAGCTAAGACGTCAAAGCAACACGTGATGCCAAAACATGACGCACGATGCCCCCATAATCGCTAATCCATGCTTGATGCGTAAAACCGTGAGCATCCAGCTTGCCTTTTAGACGCTCGTGCATGCCAAGTCCAAACTCAAGCCCCACAAGTCCTTGCCAGTCGTCCCCAAAGCGTGCGTCGATGCCTTCAATCAAGCGGAAGATGAGTGCAAAGCCCTCGTCTTCCGCAAATAGCGTGTGATGCCCCTCATGGTCTCGCACTTCAACCGACATGCTTGAATACAAGTCCCTATCAATATAAGGCAAGTTGGCGACGATGCAATCAGGCGTTGCCAAATCAGTGGGAAATCCTGCGAGTAAGTCGCTTTCAAACAGGGTAATCGCAAGCCCTTGCGTGTCGGCGTTTTCTTGAGCCAGTCGTAAGGCGTGGAGGCAAAGATCGCCTCCATAATAGTGAAGCCCCTTGTTTTGCGGATGCGTTTTTAGCAGGTGGTGGATCCCTACGCTGATGCACCCTGTGCCGATGCCTATTTCCCAAATGTGAAGCGTTCCTGCTCCATCCCCTTTAAGGAGAGGGGACAAAGCCAAGAGTCGTTGCACCACGGCTTCCACGAGCAATTCGGTTTCGGGGCGTGGAATCAAGCACGGCGGACGCACCACCAGCGTCATGCCCAAGAAGGGGGCTTCTTCTAGCAGATATTGAATCGGTACACGGTCGTTTAGGCGTTTTTCCAGCAGGGGATGCCATTGTTCCCATTTGGGCGAAAGGGCATCGTAGGCTTCTTTGGGGGTCATTACATAGGCGAGGGTTTCGTAGGTGGGGAGCTTTAAAAAAGCGATCCACCGCTTGAGTTCTTCCACGCCTTGAACGGGGGATGCCTCTAGGGGGGCGTAAAGACCCTGCCACCAGTGGAGGAAGCTCGGGGCGGTTTTAAGTGCTAGCAGGTTGTTTTTGGGTGATTGTTTTGCAAAGCGAGGGGTGTTAGTCATGGGTTTATTTTAATACAAGAAGGGACAGACTGTAAATAGTGGCTTTGTCGACAAAACAGAGTCATCTATAAAACTCTAAACGTGGCTATATATGTACATAGGCGTACATAACGCTTGATTGCCTCAATCACTCACGCTTCCTGCACAGTGGGCTGAATGTCGACACTACCTACTTCGCTAAAACTCGTTCTTTCAGAACATCAACCGTCCACAAAGTGAACTTCCACATCAGCATCATGTAAATGAGATGCAAAATCAAATAGGTGATGAGCGTCAACTGCAAGTCTTGAACAGCATCAGGATTCAACTCAATAAAGTCGGCAAATTGCGTCAAGGCTTGCATCGCCTGTTCAGGCGATTGCGTAAACACGCTTAAATCCAAGTAAGGGGCAAAAGCCGTTTTAATCAGCTCCCATAAGGGAGACATCATGCTATACACGCTTAACGCCACGCACATCAAAGTCCCATGCACCCATGAAGGCAACGCAAAGCAGTATTGAAGAAACGTGCGAAGGGATCGGAGGTGTAAGGTATCTTGCAAGGTGGGTGACTCTTTCTGGATTGTACTTTAATCAAATAAAGAAGTGACAGGGTTGAAAATTGCCTTAATGACTTCAAAAAAGACCTAAAATGTAACATCTTTAGTAAAAGGCTTTACAATCGCAACCAAAATGATACCCTTTGGCGTATACTATTAAATAGTTACGTTACTAATGGATTTGTTAAATACGTACGGCATTTTGCTCTATAACTTAATGTATTTGTCTTTGTATTTACGAGGTATACACCATGACAGTCGAAAAAGATTTGATGGATTCCACTGAAAAAGCCCCCAAAAAGAAGTCTGCTAAACCCAAAGGCCGAGTCATTGTGGTGACTTCGGGCAAAGGTGGTGTGGGAAAAACCACCACAACCGCCAATATTGGAACGGGTTTGGCACGCTTAGGTTTTAAAGTCGTGTTGGTTGACACCGATATTGGCTTGCGGAACTTGGATATTCTAATGGGACTTGAAAACCGCATTGTTTATAACTTGATTGATGTCTTAGAAGGGCGTTGCCGTTTGCAACAAGCCTTGGTGAAGGACAAACGCCTGCCGAATTTGACGCTTTTACCTGCGGCTCAAACCCGAGACAAAAGTGCTTTGAATGAAGAGCATATGGTGGAAATCTGCAAGCAGTTGCGTGAAGTGGCTGATTTTGTGTTGCTGGATTGCCCTGCTGGTATTGAGCAAGGCTTCCAAACCGCCATTGCCGCTGCGGATGAAGCCATTGTCGTGGCGACGCCTGAAATGTCTTCCGTACGGGATGCTGATCGTGTAATTGGCTTGCTGGAAGCGAAAAACACAATTGAAGATTATCGTTTGGTGTTGAACCGTGTGCGTCCTGCTTTGGTTAAAATGAATGATATGATGTCCACCGAAGATGTGTTAGAGATTTTATCGATTCGTCTTTTGGGGCAGATTCCTGAAGACAAGGATATTATCATTAGCACCAACCGTGGGGAACCTGTTGTGAACATCGAAGAAAGTGTTTCAGGTCAAGCCTACCGTAATGTCGCCAAGCGTATTGCTGGGGAAGACGTGCCTTTCTTGAATTTGGATGAACCTGATTCATGGGTAGACAAGTTAAAAGCCTTATTTAAAGGGAGTCGTAAGCAAGCGTAAGTTATAAAAAACGCTCATTTACCGATTACGATAGAAAGGTCTATACACATGTTTAAACAACTCCTCAATTTATTTGGCTTGACGACCATTGAACAAGCCAACATTTCTGTAAACCCGCTAGATAGAAACTTTGATGCGGATGATTCCAGTAATTCAGGACGCTCTTCCGCTTATAACCGCCTGCGTTTGGTGTTGATGCACGACCGTACACAACTTGAACCGCACGTCATTGAAGCCATGCGAGATGAACTGGTTATGGTGATTTCAAAATACATTGAAGTGGATAAGGAAGATATTGAACTTAATTTGGAGACGGATCCTGAGACGAATCAAGTGGCATTGATGGCGAGCATTCCTGTTAAGCTTAAGCGTGATGCTGTGGATGCTGTAAAGGATGCCATCGCCAAAGACGTGAAAGAGCCTGAGAAGCCAGCAACGTCTAAAACCAAATCTGCCTCTAAGTCAAGCAAAGCTTAAGCATTCAAGCGAATGAATAGCGTGTTGGGCTATTTCTCGTTTTTCAAGACATCACGCAAGGCATCGAGCTGAGACGCCTTACCAAGGGCGATGAGAACATCTCCTGCGTTGAGGACGCTTTTGGCAACAGCATCCCGACGCTCAAGGGTTTCGGCTTGAATAATAGAGACAATGTTTACCCCTGTGCGTTGTCTGATCTTGGCTCCTTCTAAACTTTGGCAAATTAGGGGTGACTTTTTAGGCACAGGCATCCATTCAAGCAGGGTATCGCCCACCAAAGCCAAGCGACTCGACAGTTCAGGTAAGCTACCGCTCATTTCAGGCGGATGAAACTCGCCTTCAAACTGATGCCTTAACAATAAGCCCATACTATGCGATTCCTGCATGGAAAAGCCTAATTTAAGCAGGCTGTAATGAATGAAACGATGCCCCGACTCAAGCTCATCGTAAATGACGGCATCGGCTCCTGCTTCGTAAAGGGGGGCGACATCCGTGCGGTATTTGGCTCGAGCGACAATGGTGAGTTCGGGTTTTAGCTCTCGAGCATGAAAGAGAATAGCCGTCGCCACTTTGACAATAGGAACCGTTACCACCAATAAATCGACAGCTTTAACCCCTGCGGATTCCAAAACATGGGGGGAAGTCGCATCTCCATAAATGGCGGAAACCCCCTCTTCTTTAAGGCTTTTGACAGTTGTTGCATTATTTTCAAGCACATGGTACGTAATTTGTTCAGAACGTAAGGCTTCTGCCAACTGTTGAGCCACAGGTCCGTAACCGACCATTAAAACGGTGTTTTCGCTTGATTTTTTTTGTATGCGGACATCTGCCAAAGCGAGGCGTTGCTCTTCAATGAGATCAGCGTGATCCCACCTGTCGGTAAGTTTTGCCAGCCAAGTTTGCCCAGCCCCTAAGAGAAAACGGCTTAATAGGGGCGTCACCCAAAGGCTTA
>JBILSS010000115.1:0-7047 GCA_044371965.1 Vampirovibrionales bacterium | reverse complement strand
ACGAGGGGATTCCATGCCGTGAAGCGTCAAGTTCATCAAGCACAACAAATAAGGCAAAGGCGTTTTTTCAATGCCGTAAAAGGTTTCTGTATCTAAAACTCGGCGTAAGGCTTCCGTTATGGCTTGGCTTTGCATATGCGAATGAGCTTCCGCCAAAAAGCCCCCCGTACCACAAGCAGGATCATACACGGTTTGACCCAATTGCGGATCCACCAAGTCGACCATGCACTCAATCAATGGGCGAGGCGTGTAGAACTCCCCTGAATTGCCCCCACCTTCGCCCATGTCTTTTAATAGCTCTTCGTAAATGTGAGCCATCGTGTGAAATTCGTCGTTGTCATTGAAGTGGATTTTCTCTATTTCGCCGATGACGTCCTTCAACAAGTAACCGCTATTGATGCGGTTCGTGCTGTTCTTGAAAATCGACGCCACCACAGCCCTTAAATCGCAGTCTTTATGAGCTTCTAAGCTTGCTAAATAGGGGAATAACTCGTCATTGATGAAGGGAACCAGGTCCGCTCCTGAAATGGTGCTGGATTTACCCGCCCAAGATTCCCACTGGTACTTTGTTTCAAGCAAGGGGCTGTAATCGTCGCCTGAAATGTCGGCTTGTTCGGCGAGTTGTGTTTCTCGATCCGACAAAAACTTCAGGTACAACAACCACGACAAGGCTTCTGTGTAATGAATCGCCCCGCTGATGCCGTCATCCGTGCGGAGAATGTCGCAACATTTTTTGATGATGTGGGTGAGTTCATTTTTCATCATAGGGATTTTCCTTTTTTAGTCGTGGCTTTCGTCTGTTTTTGTTTTTCGGCTTGGATTTGCTTCAATAAGTCATGCCCTGTGCCTTCTTCGGCGTGTTGTGGCACCAAACGCCCTGAAACCGCCCGTTGTAGAAGGGCTTTTTTACTGTGTTGAATGTGTTGACGCTGGGTTTTAAGCTGTTCGGCGAGGGCGTCGAGGTTGGCGAAGCAGGCATCCACCTTTGCCACGATGCGTTTCTGCTCCGCTAGGGGGGGCAGGGGGAAGGGGTGATTTCTTAAAAAAGTCAAAGAAACAAAAGGTTGTAATCCCCCTGCACTTTTAACTTTCATTGCATGTTCTGTGGCTTTTAAAAATAATAATAAGAAAGGAGAGGACGTTTTATTATGACCTTTAAATAAAGCCACATTCTTAATGCTAAATGTTTTATTTTCCTGAACAAGTGCGGGATTTCCGATACTACCTATCATTGCAAATAAAATATCATTTACTTGTACATTAGAACGTTTGGAAATCGCTAAATGATCTTCTTCACTTATGAATTTCACATTAGAGAAATCAATTTTTCCAGCATTTAAATGTTTGCTTGTTACTAACGGAACACCAGTATTTGTATACTTGGGTGTGTCATGTGTTCCATCTCTAACATCAAAAGCCTCCCCCAAGCGAGTCCACACCCACGAAGGCGGTATCTCAAACGGGGGTGTTCCACGCCCCCCACGCCGTCATCCTGAGTGCAACGAAGGATCTCCCCACCACCTGCGACTCCCCGCTCGGGGGATCCTTCGCGATGCTCAGGATGACGAGTTTTTTTACTCACAGGCTTTTCCGCCTGAATGCGTTTAAGCAATTCGATGGCGGGTTCGTCGTTGGCATCTTGGGGGAGCAACTGCCCCCGCACCGCTTGATTGAGGATACTTTTACGGCATTGCCCCACAAGGCGTTCAGCGTGAGCCAGTTGGGCATCGGTGGCGTCGAGCTTGGCGAAGCAGGCATCCACCTTTGCCACGATGCGTTTCTGCTCCGCTAGGGGGGGCAAGCAATAAGGCACTTGCTTCATTACAGTCATAGAAACTTCTAAAAAAGTAGTACCGCTTCCTTTTGATTGAATATAAGGGGTCATATGTTTTAGGTAATAGAACGTGTATTTAGACAGAATAGGGTTTTCGATGACGATGTTTTTAAAGCCTTGATTCGTGCATAAATCAACACCTGCAATAGCAATGTGTCCAATAGGTGCCCTTGTTGAATAGATAATCGAATTTTTAGGAATGACTTGGGAAGAACAACTTTTCAAACCTGCTTCTGTAATATCCTTTTTCCCTGAATAAATATAAACATCGTCTAATTTTGATAAGTCTGCTGGGGTTAGCCATTTAATAGCATTTTCACTATAAAATCTAGCTTGAGAAGTGCTAGGCGTGGAACCTCCGACAAGATTAAAAGCCTCCCCCAATCGAGTCCACACCCACGAAGGCGGTATCTCAAACGGCGGGTGTTCCACCACCCCCACGCCGTCATCCCTCACCACGCCGTCATCCTGAGTGCAACGAAGGATCTCCCCACCACCTGCGGCTCCCCGCTCGGGGGATCCTTCGCTATGCTCAGGATGACAGAAAAGAATCTCCCCGCCACCTGCGACTTCGTGCTTGTTCGTCGTCATACAAGTTCCCCCTTTCCGTCCCCACCACCTGCGACTTCGTTGGGGGGAGATGTTTCGTTGCACTCAACATGACGGGAAATACTAGTGGCTAGGTCTTTCCACTCTGGATTAAACGACTCAATCAACCCAATTTTAAAGGCTCGTTTTTTACCTTTAATGTACTTTTCCCGTTTAATGGCTGAAAGCATATCAGAAGCCACTTCAAAGTAAACCAACTTATTTAGATTGTATCGAGAAGAAAAACCTTTAAACACCTGTTCCTGATGTTGCATCATACGATGTTCTAAATGACTTGTAACACCAGTGTAAAAAGTGGTGTGGTGTATGTTCGTCAAAATATAAACTGCTGGGGTTTTCATTTCGCTCCCCACATAAAAAAGCGACCCCTCAGTGGATAAACGCATAACGGATTCATAGCCCTGAGGGGTTCTATTAATACTATTATAGAATACATTATTATTATTTTCAATTGTATTTGTTGAATTTTTACACTATTTTCTTGATTCTTTATATTTTTCATCTTACAAGTCTTCCGTTCTGAATTGCGTGTAGCCTTCATAATAGTAACTAGCATCTAGCCCCTTCATAAACAGGGTGCGGTCGTTTATTTGGGTCGTTAAGGCCGTTTTCAGCAAGGTTTTAATTTCAAGGCTATTCACCACACTACGTTCCATCGCACTTAAATAGGCGTCTTTGTCAACCTCGTTCCAATCCACCACCTGCTTCAGTTCTTTTTTTAGTATTAAATCCAGCCAAAGGCGGGTGGCTCTGCCGTTGCCTTCTCTAAACGGGTGGGCGATATTCATTTCCACATACTTATCCATAATTTCATCAAAATTGCCTTGTGGCATGGCGTCAATATGTTCGAGGGCTTGCTTTAGATACATCACAGGGGCAAAACGAAAATTGCCTTTGGCTAGATTCACCGTGCGACTTAAGCCTGCAAAATCATAGACATCCTCAAAAAGGTAAGCATGAATAGACGCAAGCCCTGCAAAGGTACCGACTTCAATGCGTTCAATGTCGCCTGATTCAAACAGTTGCTTGGCTTTTTGCTTGCTAATGCGTTCTTCCGTCTGATTCAATTCAACCTGATTACGGATGTTCAGCTTGTTTTCAAGTACCATTGTGCTACCTCTTTCTCACACGTTCATTGTATCATCAAGAAAAAACCGCATGGCGTATTTCAGCGTGTGGTTTTGTTGCGTACCATGTTTGCCACAATTGATTTAGGGTGTTCAGCAAGTGGCGTTCTTGAAATAACTGTTTTAGGGTTTCATTTTCTTCGATGAAATCTTTTTCAAGATGAATCGGACTATAATGCTTCAAGGCATACGCATTAAAAACCGCCTGAAAATACGGATGCTCTTCCACACATAAGCGATTTGCCTTTAGGCGTGCTTCTTTGCTATGCAAGGGGGCATTAAACAGTAAATGTTGGTAAAGATCAAAGGCATCCACCGTGTGGCTGTTTGAATACAGGTAAGCATATTCTTTTAATAAGGTAGTATTGATGTTCATTTCTTGTAAAAGCCGTTGAGCGTTACGGTAATTTTCGACACAAGTAAACGCCTTTTGCAAAGCCTGTGGGTTTGGGAAGACCTGCTTAAGCTTTTGTTTTTCTCGTTGCAAGGCGAATTCATCCACCAAGCCTTTCGGATCTTGTGGGACTTCTGTTCCTGTTAGTAGGGCTTTCATGGTCGCAAGCACCAAGGGGCGAACTTCAGGAACACGTTGGGGACTAAGTTCCAAGCGTAAAGCCGTGTAAGCATTATGAAGGCTTAATTCAGCGAAATAGGCGTCATCAGTCATTAGGCGTGTATTCTTTCATCATAGAGTGCTTTTGTAAAATCTTGTGTGAATTGTTTCAAGGCATCAAAGCCCCCCATCAGTGTTTTAATACCGTCAAAGCCCCCGTATTCTTGAAACTGGGGGAGCGTATAAAATTCGGACGAAAAATCCAGCGGTTTAAACGCCTGTGCTTGATACAAGTCGATCACATCTTGAATAAAGGCTTCTTGCTTAGAGTTTTGAGAAACAAAGACTTGCGGATTCAATTCACGGGCTTTTTGAATGCGAAGCTCTTTCGTTAAAAAAGCCTGCTGAAACACCAAATGAGCCAAGACGTCGTAAGTATCTACATTTTTGATTTTATGCCGATCAAAAAACAAGGTCGTCAACTTGTCGAGTTCTAAGCCTTGTTCTCCACTCACGCCATGCAAGATTTTTTTTCGCTTTCTAAGGTCAGTCCACTGTTGATGAAAGTCATCGAGTGTTGGAACGGCTTGCAAAAATTGGGTGGATTGGTACATGACGTACTGTTCAGGACTAATAGGCTTGCCGTCTGCTCCGCAGTATTCAGTGGTTTCTGCCACGATTTCAATGCGTCCTGAAAGAAAGGCTTCACTCATGCGGAACTTGAGTTCATTGAGTCGTTCTTCATCGGTTTCGGCATAAAGTCCGTCTTCTGTGGGGGAATGTGCTTCAAGTTCTGCTTCACTAAGGGGAACGGCATCGACATTTAAGGGATCTTCAGAAACGACTAAGGCTCCTTCGTTAATGAAGTCCACAGGTTCATCGTCCCAATCAGGGTCACTAAACAATTGTGTGGAATAGTTGGCATATTCTAAAATATAGAAGCCAAGCTTTTGTTTTTGTTTAACCGTTGATTCATAAATCCGTGTACCTCGCCCGATAATTTGCTTGAATTCAGTCATTGATCCAATGTTGCGAAAAATCACGATGTTCTTCACATTTTTCACATCCACGCCAGTGGTCAATAATTTAGAAGTCGTCACCACGATAGGGTCAAACGCATCGAAATCTTTAAACTTGTCAAGTTCAGGGTACTTGCCTTTGTTGTCCTTGTCTGCTCCCGTAATACGAACGGCATAATCACCTGTGTAATCTTTCAAGCCATAGCGTTCTTTAAACTGCTGAAAGGCTTCCTTACAATACTTTGCCATATCCAAGGCGTGTTCTTGGTTCACACAAAACACAATCGTTTTACCAAGTGGATCAGTATCAAAAAGATGTCTTAGCAAGTGATAGGCAAAGGCTCTTGTACGTTGTGGGATTGAAAGCAAGCGTTCAAAATCAGGGGTAAGGTAATCTTGCACACTTAGGGTTTTACCTCGCACATCAGTCAAGCCGACACGTTCAGGACGATAGCCAAGGGCATCTATGTTCGATGTCACCCGTTTGACCACATAGGGAGCCAAGTAACCGTCTTGAATGCCTTCTTTCAGTGAATAGATCACCACAGGTTCACCAAAATGAGCGTAAGTGTCGTTTGATTCATCTCGCTTAGGGGTGGCAGTTAATCCCACATGAATTGCGGAATCAAAGTATTCAAGCAAGCGATACCACGAGCTACTGTCTTGACCGTCTTGGCTTCGTCTTGCCCCACGATGGGCTTCATCAATAATGATTAAATCAAAGTAATCAGGAGGGAATTCTTTAAAGCGATCAGGCTTTCCGCATTGTGCCTCTTCATCATCCACACCAACAAGGGTTTGATAAATACCAAAATAAAGATCTCGTCCTAGTGGAAACTGTTCTTGTGACGCTTCCAAACGAAAGCAAGCATGTTGATCCATGGCTTTATCAAAATCTTCATAGGCTTGTTGAGCTAAAATGTTACGATCCACAATAAATAAGACTTTTTCAACCGTTTTTGCTTTCCATAATTTATAAACCAGTTGAATGGATGTAAAGGTTTTACCTGTGCCTGTTGCCATTGCAATCAAGACACGGTTTTGACCTTGCAAAATCGCTTCAATCGCATTATTAACCGCTTTTTCTTGATAGTAGCGAGGTTTTCGCTTTTGTCCTATCGTAGATTCATCATAGTAATCATGGATTAAAGCCGTTTGATCCACGCTTTCTTTTTCAAGCCCTGTTTCGTGTAAATAGAGTTGCCACAGGGCTTCAGGTGTATGGAAAGCATCGACGGTTTCTTGAGTTCCTGCCTTTAAATTGTAGAACTCTATTTGATGTCCATTGGTGGCATAGGCAAAATAAACACCAAGCTTCGTGGCATACTTCTTCGCTTGAGCTTCACCTTCAAGATGAGACAATGACTCTTTTTTTGCTTCGATCACCGCAATAGGTTTGGAACGTCTATATCTTAAGAGGTAGTCTACAAACAGGGGATTATCTCTTTTTCCACGGTATCCATCAAACTCTATTTTCCCATCAGCGATTCGGTACTCTAAATCCACTTGCCAGCTATGCTCAAACCACCCCGTCTTTTCTAGTTTAGGGTTGACGATATTTTTCTTGGTATTTTCTTCATTGTAAGTCATTTTTATATTATAACATAAAGCAACATTTCACCCTGTTTCTTCAGGTCAACCCAATGAAAGAAGCTGTGTCATTTGACGCCCTAAAGTGGGGGAAGTCTCGGTTAAAGAAGTTCGAAATGCTTCCAACCAAGTGTATTTTTCTTTGTTTTTGGTCTGTCTGTAGATAATTTAGATAAGCTCAAGAGAGATACACTGTCAAAATGATACCATTTAAACGATTGAATAGCGTATAGGTGGATTCTAGGAGCCTAGACTCGCAGATGGGTGAGGTGTACAGAGACGTACATAAGCACATCGAGAACCCGAGCGACAACG
>JBILSS010000015.1:0-23840 GCA_044371965.1 Vampirovibrionales bacterium | reverse complement strand
TTCCGCCACAGGCGAATGCCCTTTAAGGACGCCACTAAAAGCCATGCCCGTCTTTAAAGCCGTTACGGCATCTTCAGGCCCTGCTATGACCAGCCCCACGGGGCTTTTCTGCCACAAGGTCTGCCAAGCGTTTTGCACAGACTCAAAGGTCAAGGCGTTTAAGGCATTTTCCGCTTCGTCCAACTGAATACCCACAGCCATACCCTTACCCAAGATTGATTGAGCGTGAGCCTGTAAGAAGCCTTGTGGATTGCTCGGTAGTTGCTTAATCGACTTAATGGCTTGCTGACGTTCATTGTCAAAGGCTTTTTCGTCAAAAATAAAGCCTTGAGCTTCCTTCAACAACACCGTTTGAGCCTGCACCAAGGCGGTGACGTTGTCTAGCGTGGTTTCAAAATAAACGCTCACGCCGTCTTCGCCGTAGCGAAAGCTTGCCGTTACGCCTAAGTCATCCAAATATGCTTGAATGGAGACATTTTTCTGGGCGTTTAAAGGACTTTTAAGCCATAAAGCACTCAGAAGATCTAACGCAGTTTTATCGTTTAGGGTGCTTTGGTTCAAAGGGAAATGCCACGCCACGCCCAAAAGTTCCGATGCTGGCAAGATCTTTTCATAAGCTGGAAATGATCCGATAGACGTGGCATGAACTGTTGTGGGAGTGCTTGGGATCTTCTTTGCCTGAAGTGGTTTAAGTTTGGCAACGCTTGATTGAAGCGACGTATTTTGAACCGCTAAGCCTGCCAAGTTTGGTGATGGGTTGTTAAAAATGGAAGGGGGTGTCTTCTTTGCCGTTTCGGGCAGCAGCAATAGGCTCAGCGTCTTACGCTGTAAACGCAACAATAACGCCCGATGGGCGTCCTTTATATCATCCAAAGTCAAGGCATTTAAGGTTTCAAATTGGGCGTTTCGCTCGTCTTGCGTATTTTGCACGATCGCTTCACCCAAGCCGTTCAAGTAAGACGCTGGCTGACTTCGCTCTTGCGCCAACGCCAACTTAATCGCCTTTTTAGCTTGAGACAATTTTGCGGTAGAAAGCCAAGACTCGCTGCTCAAAACGCTTTGAATACGTTGTTTCGCCAAAGCTAAATGATCAGCTTCGGTCATGGCATAAATATAGCTAAAGCCCTCAAAACGATGACGCATCCAAGACGCCCCAACCGCATAGGCAGGGTGATTTTGCTGATGCAAGAGGGCTTGGCTCAAGGCACTTTCATCATGCCCTGCCAACAAATAGAGATACAATTCCAACGCCAAACGTTCTTTAATACTGGCGGATTGAGGCGGTTCAGGGAACGCCCATAAGATTGTTGGCAGAGGAACCGTAGGGGCGTAGATGGTTTCTAGTTGGGGGGATAAAGTCTCCCAAGAAATGCTATCGGTAATCGGCGGAATCGTCCGACCTGCTTCGATAGATTTGTTGGCAAAAAAAGCATTCGCCCATTCAATAACTTGTTTATCTTCATAAGGACTTGCGACTAAAAGCTTGGCGGACTTGGGGAAATAATACTGTCCGTAATAGTCACGCACTTTAGGCGCATCAAAGCTGGCAATTTGAGGCACAGGCCCTGCAATCGTTTGAGCGATAGTGGGGGAAGTCACATAAAGTTTGCTATAAAGCGTGTCGAATAAGGCTCTAAAGGGGGCATTTTTCGCTCGGCGAATTTCTTCTTGCACGACAGGCTGTTCTTCTTTCACCGCAAGCGTGGGAAAAGCAGGCTCAAAGAGCATCGAAAGTTGTAAGCTCAAGGCTTGCTTAAGCTGTGTGGCAGGAACGACATAGTAATAATGGGTATAATCACGAGACGTGGCGGCATTGGTATAGCCTCCGTATTTTTCCACCTCCACATCAAAGGACGGCTTGCCTTCAGCGGATTTAAACATCACATGTTCCAAAAAGTGAGACATCCCGTTATAAGTTGGGGATTCATTGGCACTACCCACCCCAAACCAAGTATCCACTACCGCTTGACGAGAGCCTTTCACTTGATACGTCACCAGCGTCAAACCATTATCGAGGGTATGAAAGATATAAGGCAAGGTATCATTGGCATACAAGCGATTTATCCCTAAGGCATACAAACACAAGAATCCCAAAACAAAAATACGTGTACGGATCAAAAACATACCCTACCCTTTCATAAAAAATACACCGTGTATATAGCATACACGGTGTATTCAATATAGGAAAGTCTAATTTCTAAAACTAGAACTGAAGTCCTGCTTCACGAGCGGCATCCGCAAGGGCTGCCACACGACCGTGATAGAGAAAGCCACCACGATCAAAAACAACACACTCGACGCCTTTAGCTAAAAGACGCTTAGCCACAAGGTCTCCAACGACTTTCGCCGCTTCAACGTTTGCTCCAGATTTCACTGCCACTTTAAGTTCTTTGTCTAAAGAACTTGCCGCCGCCAATGTCACACCTGCCACATCATCAATAGCCTGCACATAAATATGCTTGCCACTACGATGCACTGCAAGTCTTGGGAACTCAGCCGTTCCCGACACTTTTTTACGAACCCGTAAATGACGCTTGCGTGAAATTTGCTTACGGTTTATTTGTTTAAACATGATAAAATAATCCTAAATTTCAAGATCAATACGATCCGTTATTTCTTACCTGATTTACCCGCTTTACGACGTACCACTTCATCCGAATAACGAACACCCTTACCTTTATAAGGCTCAGGCTTACGTTTGGAACGAATCAATGCAGCAATATCACCAACGGCTTGCTTATCAATACCTGAAATAGCAACCTTAGTATTGGCTTCTACTTTCGCTTCAATGCCTTCAGGCAATTCAATTTCAACAGGATGACTGTAACCCAATTGCAAAGTCAACAACTTAGGTGTTGCTGCTGCTCTATACCCAACGCCAACCAATTCAAGGTTCTTGGTGAATCCAACAGAAACACCGATGACCATGTTATTGATGAGCGTACGAGTCAAACCGTGCAGAGAACGGTGCAAACGAGTTTCACCATTGGGGGTGACTTGAATGATATTGTCTTCAATAACAATATTCATTTCAGGTCTGAACTGACGTGAAAGCGTACCCTTAGGGCCTTTAACCGTTACCAAATTTTCATCAACGGTTACCGTAACACCTGAGGGTATACTAATTGGATTTTTACCAATTCTTGACATAATCTATACCTTCTTGAAAATTTAGTATACGTAACATAAAACTTCGCCACCCACACCTAGTTTACGGGCTTCATGGTCGGTCAAAACACCTCGACTCGTCGAGATAATGGCGATACCAGAACCACCCAAAACACGGGGAAGACGATCTGTTCTTGAATAGACACGCAAACCTGATTTCGAAACCTTTTTTAGGCAACGAATGACAGGCTCGCCCGATTTATGATCGTACTTAAGCACAACCACAAAATGACGATCAGATTCAAGACGATATTCTTTCACAAAACCTTGACGAACCAAGATTTTGGCAATTTCCACTTTGAGTTTTGAAAGTGGAACGCTTACTTCAAGATGCCCTGCACGCTGTGCATTACGGACTCTTGTAAGCATATCAGAAATAGGATCAGAATACATAAGTGTAAGACCTATAATTATTACAAAGTAACCTTCACAGTATTCCCAAATCATAGGAAAGAAGGTGACTTCTACACTACCAACTTGATTTTGTAACACCAGGCAACTTGCCTTCGTGAGCCATTTTTCTTAAGCACACACGACAAATACCAAACTGGCGATAATAAGAACGAGGACGACCACAGATAGAACAACGGTTCTGTAAACGTGTCTTAGGGTATTTGCCCTTTGCCACTTTTTCTTGACGTTGTGCTTCTTTGACCACCATGGAAACCTTAGCCATGAACGACCACTCCTAAGTACTTGCTTTTGTTACAAATGGAAAGCCTAATTTCTTTAGCAAAGAAAGGGCTTCTGTATCAGAAGACGATGAAGTAACCACAGTGATGTTCAAGCCACGCACTTTTGTGATCATATCATAATCGATTTCAGGGAAAATAAGCTGGTCTTTCAACCCAAGGTTGTAGTTACCACGCCCGTCAAACCCATGATCGTTCAAGCCTCTAAAGTCACGAATACGAGGCAATACGACGTTGACAAGTTTTGAAACAAAGTCATACATACGATCACCACGCAAGGTCACCATCGCACCAATCGGCATCCCTTCACGAACTTTAAAGCCCGCAATAGATTTCTTCGCACGAGTAACCAAAGGCTTTTGACCTGTCATCAACGTCAAATGTTGAATGGCTTCATCCAACGACTTGGCGTTTTGAGCAGATTCACCCAAACCCACATTAATAACCACTTTGACAAGACGGGGAACTTCATGAACATTCGAAAGCTCCAACGTTTCTTTTAAGGAAGCGAAGATTTCGTCTTGATATATTTCTTTTAACGTTTTCATAAAGCACCTAATCTATTCGGTTACAACCTTTAAATTAGAAATATGAATCAAACGCTCTTTACCGTTAACGATATTAATACCGTCGACGACTGCTTTTGTCACATCTCTATCCACTAAGCGAACAATACCTTGCTTACCCTTGTCTTTACCAGCTAAGATAAACACGTTATCACCACGCTTGACATGAAAGGAAGATTGTTTTTTGACGAGCTTTTTTTTGTAAGCTTTCATAATTTGCTAGCCTTTCTTTTAGAGTACTTCTGGAGCCAAAGACACAATTTTCATAAAATTGCTATCTCTAAGCTCACGAGCAACGGGACCAAAGACACGGGTTCCACGAGGGTTCCCTTCTTTGTTAATAATAACAGCAGCATTTTCACCAAACGACACTGTACTACCATCCGCACGCTGTAAAGGTGACTTCGTTCGGACGACAACCGCCATCACGACATCAGACTTCTTCACAGGCATATTGGGTGAAGCGGATTTCACTGTTGCAATAATACGATCACCCACGCTTGCCCGTTTACGCTTTAAAACACGTATACAGAGTAGTTCCTGAGCACCTGTATTATCTGCCACAACCAATCTTGATTCTTGTTGAATCATAACAACCCCTTATAGCACTTCTGCTTTACGTACCACTTGTTTCAGCGACCAACGCTTCAACTTACTTAACGGACGAGACTCCACAATAACGACTTCATCACCCACATTAAGCTCATTAAGCTCGTCATGGGCATGAAATTTTTTGCTCGTCTGAACAACTTTACCATATTTGGCATGAGATTTACGACTTGTCACCAAAACCACGGCGGTTTTGTCTGATTTTGTCGAAGATACCACACCCTGCAATTCACGAGTAGCCATTAAACTTCCACCTCCGAAAGGGATTTTTGTGTAATGAGCATTTTAATGAACGCAATTTTATGACGAGTCTTTTTAAATTGAGACAAGTCATTCAACTGCATCGTCTTCTGCTTCATTTTCAAATCAAATAAAAACTTTTGGAGATCGAGTTCTTTTGCCTGAAGCTCGCCTATGCTGAGTTCCCGAATTTCAGATAATTCATTCTTTAGCATAATCTAAGTCACCGCTTTCGATAATTGATCTCTTTTAACAACACGGACTTTAATGGGAAACTTTTGAGCTGCAAGCTTTAACGCCTTCGTCGAAAGCCCTTCTTGCACACCAGCAAGTTCAAACATTAAACGACCTGGCTTTACAACCGCTACCCAAAACTCTGGACTTCCTTTACCAGAACCCATACGAACTTCAAGTGGCTTTTTCGTTACAGGCTTGTTAGGGAAAATACGAATATAAATTTTACCGCCACGCTTTACCGCACGAGCAATCGTACGACGAGCCGCTTCAATTTGTCGACTTGTAATCCAACCAGGCTCCATTGCCTGAATCGCAAAATCACCGTATTCGAGTTGCGTACCACGAGTTTCAATACCCGTCATCCGACCACGATGCTGCTTGCGATATTTGGATCGTTTTGGCATTAACATTTTCAAAACTCCTAAACATCATTAAACTAATTATAGTGCCTGAATATATAAACTCAAGACAACTTTAAAATGTGTTACTTTGCGTTACGTTGAGGACGACGGGTCGATTTACGACGAGCACCATCTTTATCCTGCTGATTTTGCTGAGGCTTAGAACCTGCTGGACGGATATTGTGAAGCGTTAATACTCTCGTATCACAATCACCACCATAAATCCAAACCTTCACACCAATCACACCAAACAAGGTATGGGCTTCAGCATGAGCATATTGAATCCCTGCTTTAAAGGTATGCAAAGGAATACGACCTTCTTTCGCCCATTCAGAACGAGCAATATCTGCTCCTGCTAAACGACCTGAGATCATAATTTTGATGCCTTTAGCTCCTGCACGCATGGCCTTTTGAATGGCTTGCTTCGTTGCACGTCTGAATGCCACACGACGCTCTAATTGCTGAGCAATCGATTGAGCAACCAATTCAGCATCCACATCGATCTTGTCGACTTCTAAGACTTCAATGCGAAGATCTTTCGTCGTGACCAATGCCAACAATTCGTTACGTAGAATATCAAGGTTCTGACCGCCACGACCAATCACAACGCCTGAGCGACCTGTGACAATGGAGACCACCACTTTTTCACTTTTACGTTGAATTAGTACTGAACTCAAAGACGCTGCTTTCAGCTTCTTCAGGATATAACGACGCAAGACTTCGTCTTCTTTAATGTATTTTGCAAATTCTAAAGAAGATTTAACATACCAAGAAGATTGCCAGTCTTCAATAATACCGAGTCTTAAGCCACGGGGGTGTACTTTTTGTCCCACAATTATGCTCCTTTTCGTGATCTTGATACGATAAGCGTTAGGTGTGAAGACCGACGTAAACGTTGGTAAATACGACCTTGAGCTCTTGGCTTGAAACGCTTCATTGTTGGGCCTTCATCTGCAAAGACTTCAGACACAAACAATTCATCAGGATTTAAACCCTGTTGCTGACGAGCACTGGCAACCGCTTCTACAAGCTTCTTCAATACAATTTCAGACGCTCGGTAAGGCATGGTTTTCAAAAGAATATACGCTTCATTAACACTTTTTCCACGTATTTCGTTAATGACACGTCGCATTTTGCGTGCTGTGGTCATTATATTTCGTTGACTAGAAACAGACATCATAACACTACTTTCTCTTGACTTTTTTATCGTCGGCATGACCACGATACGTACGAGTAGGAACAAACTCACCTAATTTATGACCGACCATTTGTTCAGTGACGAACACAGGCACATGTACCCGTCCGTTATGAACCGCAATGGTATGTGTCAACATATCAGGTGTTATCATCGAAGAACGACTCCATGTACGAATAACAGATTTAGAACCTGACGCATTCGCTTCATCGATTCTTTTTTGTAGCTTGGGGTGTACATACACTCCCTTTTTCAAAGAACGTGCCATAAAATAAAAACCTTTTGATTACTTACGACGACGAACAATAAGTTTCGTTGACGATTTCTTATTATTACGTGTCTTCTTACCAAGTGTTGGCTTACCCCAAGGTGTAACAGGAGACGGACGACCGATCGGTGCTTTCCCTTCACCACCCCCGTGAGGGTGATCGCAAGGGTTCATAACCGAACCACGCACGGTAGGGCGAACACCCATCCAGCGTTTACGACCCGCTTTACCGATGTTTATGTTCTTAAACTCGGCATTATCCAAGACACCCAAGGTTGCGTGACAGTTAATGAGAACTTTACGCATTTCACTAGAAGGCATACGCAAGGTTGCATATTTTCCTTCTTTAGCTACTAACTGAGCAGAAGTTCCTGCACTACGCACCATCTGTCCACCACGACCCGGAACCAATTCCACGTTGTGAATCACAGAACCAAGGGGGATATTCTGAAGAGGTAACGTATTACCTACTTTGATTTCAGAGTCTTTACCACTGGTAATGGTATCACCGACCTTAAGACCTTCAGGGTGAAGAATGTAGCGACGCTCTCCATCGGTGTAGCACACCAATGAAATACGGCAGTTACGGTTTGGATCATACTCAATGGTTTCTACACGAGCAGGAATATCAAATTTATTCCGCTTGAAATCAATGATACGATAGGTTTTCTTGTGACCTGAGCCTTTGTGGCGACAGGTAATACGACCATTGTTATTACGACCCGCTTTCTGATTTAACGCAGAAAGTAAAGGGCGGTAAGGCGCTGATGAGGTGAGATCCGAATTGTCAATTTTAGACATTCCTCGAACACCAGCTGAAGTCGGCTTTAATTGCTTTGTTGCCATGATGTTATACTCCAGGAATCAATTCAATAGGATCGCCTTCAATCTTGAAAACGGCCTTTGTGTACGGCTTACGATAGGTCGGCTTGCGACCCGCACGCTTCTTTTTAGAAGGAATACGAATCGTACGCACTTCTAAAACCTTACGAGCAGGAAACAATTGCTCAAAAGCATAGGCAAGCTCAATTTTATTGACCGTGCCATCAACTTCAAACACATACTGACCTATTTGAGAAAGCCCGAAAGCTTTTTCAGTCAAAATAGGACTTTTAATAATTTGGTGTAGGCTTTTTTTAGACATTATGCGGTAAGCCTTTCTTGGATTTTCACGAGAGCATCACTAGCAATTAAAATTTGGCTAGAGGCTAAAATATCATGCACACTCAAAGCAGACTCCACACGAACAGACACATAAGGAATGTTGCGAGTTGCGAGCAATAAGTTTTCATTGGACTCGTAAGAAGAGATCACAATCAAAACTTTGTCAGATGAACCGATATTCAACTTTGCCAAACCTTTAACTACAGCTGCCGTCTTAGGAGCAGGCAATGCCGTCGTTTTAAGTACGGAGATTTTAGACAAGGCGTTGGTTAATGCAGAACGATGTGCCAAGCGAACCAACTTCTTGTTTAAGCTAATGCTAATTGAGCGAGGCTTAGGACCAAAGGTCACACCGCCTCCACGCCATAACGGACTGCGGATCGATCCTGCTCTCGCACGACCAGTCCCTTTTTGCTTCCATGGCTTACGACCACCACCACTGACTTCTGAACGAGTCTTCGTGTTTGCCGTGCCACGCATTGCATTAATGCGTTCACGACGTAAAGCCAAAAATAAGGCATTTCGGTTGAGTTCCACACCAAAAACTGCTTCTAGTGCTTCAACCGTTCCTTGTTCTTGACCTTCTAATGTAACTGATTTCAATAGAATCGACATTAAAATTTGACCTTATTAATCTTATAACTAACGAACTTTAGCGATTAACAAACCGCCTTCAGCACCAGGAACGGAACCCCTAACCAGTACCACGTTTTTATCCGCAATGTAGCGAACCACAGGGAGATTTTGAACGGTGACCGTGGCATTACCTGTGCGACCAGACATCTGAAGCCCACGATAAACACGACCCGGTGTCGTACCAGCCCCAATGGAACCCGGTAAACGGTGGTTTTTCGATCCGTGCGACATGGGTCCACGATGGTGACCCCAGCGACGGATACAACCCATCGTACCTTTACCAATGGACTGACCCGTAAAATTCAAGAGCAAGCCCTGTGTTTCCAAGAAAGAAAGATCTACCTTGTCGCCCACTTTATAAGTAGCAACAACTTCTTTACTGACTCGAAACTCTTTTAACGTACGAAACAAAGGCAGTTCATTTTTCGTCAAATGCCCTTGACGGGCTTTGGTTAAATGCTTGGGCTTTGCTTCAATCACACCAACCTGAATGGCATCATAACCATCAGTTTCTTTTGTTTTGACTTGCGTTACCGTCATGTCAAGTACTTCAACTACAGTTACTGCGATAGCGGACCCTGTTTCATCAAACACCTGGGTCATACCGAGCTTCTGTCCTAAAAATCCAGGAGCAGTCACAACCACTTTCCCTTTCACTTTATTTAAGACAACAATCAATTAAGTCCACACGCTAGGGTGTCTATCGGGTAGACTTAAGAAGATGCGAACCTATCTAAAAGACTTATTCGCACCTTCTAAAACCAATCTATTACAAACGCACTTCAATTTCAACCCCTGCTGGTAAATCAACTCGACTAAGTTGACTTACTAAATCAGCACCAGGATCCAAAATGTCAATTAAACGCTTGTGAATGCGAATTTCAAAATGTTCCCGTGAGTCCTTGTTCACGTGAGGTGAACGAAGAACACAGAAAATACGGCGTTGCGTAGGAAGGGGAATAGGCCCAACGAGCTTGGCATCCGAAGACTTTACCACTTCCACGATCTTTGCGGCCGATGTATCAATCAACCGATGATCATAGGACTGTAAACGAATACGAACACGGTTTTGCTTTTGATTTGCTTGCTTTTGAGCCATAATTCCTTTTAAACCTTCTAATAGTAACGCTGCTTTGAAACAGCTTTCTAACTTATGATTTCCTTAAGCATTTACTCAAGGATAGTATCCACAACACCCGCGCCGATGGTACGACCACCTTCACGAATAGCGAAACGCATACCTGCTTCAATCGCAACAGGCGTCAAGAGTTCAACGGTCATAATGACGTTGTCCCCAGGCATAACCATTTCGGTATCCGCTGGAAGTGTAATAGAACCTGTTACATCCGTTGTACGAACATAGAATTGTGGACGGTAGTTAGAGAAGAATGGGGTATGACGACCACCTTCTTCTTTTTTCAACACGTACACGTTTGCCGTAAACTTCGTGTGAGGCGTAATCGTACCTGGCTTTGCCAAAACCATACCACGTTCAATGGTTGTTTTGTCAATACCGCGTAACAATGCACCGACGTTATCGCCCGCTTGCCCTTGATCCAAAAGCTTACGGAACATTTCAACACCAGTCACAACAGACTTGCGAGTGTCACCAAGACCAATGATCTCAACTTCTTCACCCACTTTAATAATACCACGCTCAATACGACCTGTTACAACCGTACCACGACCCGTAATGGAGAATACATCTTCAATCGGCATCAAGAACGGCATGTCCAAAGGACGCTCAGGCGTAGGGATGTCTGCATCAACGGCATCCATCAATGCCCAAATGGTGTCAACCCACTTGTCTTCGCCACGCTTTAATTTAGGATTTGCTGCCAACGCTTCTAAAGCCTTGTAGCCTGAACCCTGAATAATGCTCGCATTGTCGCCATCGAAGTTGTATTCGCTTAACAATTCACGAACTTCCATGTCAACCAATTCGATCAGTTCGGCATCTTCTACCATATCGCATTTGTTTAACCAAACAACGATCTTAGGAACACCAACCTGACGTGCCAAAAGAACGTGTTCACGAGTTTGAGGCATAACACCATCGGTGGCAGCCACAACCAAGATCGCACCGTCCATCTGAGCCGCACCCGTGATCATGTTTTTCACATAATCGGCGTGACCAGGGCAATCCACGTGAGCGTAGTGTCGGTTGTCCGTCTCATATTCCACGTGAGCGGTTGAAATCGTAATACCACGTGCCTTTTCTTCAGGGGCAGCATCAATTTCGTCGAACTTCTTGAAATCAGCATAACCTACTGCAGCGAGCGTTGCCGTAATCGCAGCGGTAGACGTTGTTTTACCGTGGTCAACGTGACCAATGGTTCCAACGTTAACGTGAGGCTTGTCACGTTTAAATTTTTCACGAGCCATCATCATAAAATCAAATCTCCTTTTTATTGGGCCCAGAAAGGATAAAACTAAAATGTATCTTTTTTCGCACCCATTTCTTGAAATGAGTCGTCCAATCAATACACCTCAATACAATTTTAGTACATGAAGCATAAAAAACAAGCCCTATGTTTCAGCAAATACTAAATTGAACCCTATGTAGCCCTTCTATTTACACCCAAAGATAAAAAAGACTCAAGCTTTTCTTTTTTTGAGTATCATTTTGTTACAATTGCTTTGATCCACGCATGGTTTTGTTTAAATAAGCTTACGAAAGTTCTACCATGAACTTTTTATGTCTATTAATGCTCTCTCTTCGAATCGTTTTATCCCTCTCTAGCAGTCTCGTCTAAACGCCAATCCTAAGGTCGCTCAATAGCTTGAAGGGGGCTACGTTCCCTTAGGATTTGAAACTCTTAAAACAAAGCGACTCCCTTGATTAAGGGAGTCGCTTTGTTTTTGGCTGGCTCGTGTTATAATAGGACGCATATGAAAAAAATGACTTGCCCCTTTTTATGGAAAAACCCTGCTCACGCCCCGATCGTCGTGATGCTTGGCTGTGCCGTGATGATGAGCTTCCACTTGCCGACGCTTGAAGCGAAAACAGCGAAAAACCTCCCCCAAGCGGCTCGATTAAGCTTTGTACCAGCCTTACTTTCGCCCAATAACGCCCTGCCAACAGAAGCAAGACGCATCAAAGATGTTTCCGCTCCCGCTTTAGATGAAGTCGTTACCCTTGAAGGCGTCAAACCTAATCAAAGCCTAGAACAACTGCGTCAAGCCCCCAAAGCCAACATGAAAGTCGTTACAGCCTTGTCTGTTCAAGATATTCAAAAAACGCCTAGCTTAGCCAGTCAAAATAATGCCGTCACACTGCTTAAGCTACAAAGCGAAGTCGCCGAAGCGGACTTGAAACACTTGTGGCGATCCACCATTGAACGCAATGCCGTGGTGCGTTTTGCGTTGGAAAAAATCGCTCTGCCGTCTGAACGTCACCTGAGCCATTCCAGCGAATTTTTACGCAAAACCCTAAGCGTTTTGATTACAGGAGCCGCCTTGGCAACCAGCACAGTCGCCCCTGTCGGTGGCTATCAAAGCATGGGTATGATGACGGGTTCGCAAGTCGCCCAAAACTATATTATGGGACGCAACAAGCCCCTCAGCGAACTCACGCCGACGGAACATATTCAACTCTCTTATTTAATTGATGAGCTAAAAGAATCCTTGGTGAAACATTACCACGCTTATCAGCAAGCCTTATATAACTTGAATCAATTGCAAAGCCAAGAAACGCTTGAAGAAGCCCAGTTTCAAAAGCTCCAAAACACCCCCGATGCCACCCAAAAGTTTTTGGCGATTCAGCGTTATTATGGGTATCGTGAAAATCTACAAAACGCCCAGCATAAAGCCGAAAATGCCCGCATTCAGCTAGAGCGTATGGCAGGCGCTCAAGCAGTGGATACCCTCGCCTTAGGGATCCGTCCAGAAGCGTCGTTTGTGGCGATTCACCCCGAAACGAAAACAACCGAAGTGGCTAAAGCCAAAGGTGTTCTAATAGGAGCCGCCGCCCCTATTAAGAAAAGTCCACCTAAAACAACAGCCAAGCGTTTGTCTTTGATTGATGATGTACTGTTGAAGGCTCCGTCGACGAAGTCCACTCATCCCAAAAAAAGTCCTGCTTTGCTGGAGGATGCTAAGCTCTAATGATACGTGCAAACTATGTTGCCTCCTTTGGGCTATGGCTTTTAACGCTCGTGTTTACGGCGTCTTTGGCAAACGCTCAAGTCACGCCTCAACAACTTGAAGTCCTAAAATCTAAAGACAGTCAGTTGAGCAAGGCGATTGAAGCGTCTCAAAAAAATGCGTATACCAATTTAGATGCGACCTATCACCAAAAAGTTTTGCAGTTTTTGGACGGTTTGCCTCCCGAACAGCAAGCGGTCTTAAAACGAAATGAAACACAGTGGGTAACCTCGATTCAACGCATCCGTGAAAATACGTTGGACACTGCCGAACAACAAGGTAAAGATATGAACCTGTTGTGGCAAGCGGCGGTGTATCGTAGCCAGCCGATTCGCTATGCGATTGAAAAGCTCAGCCGTCAGGATGCATCTGGTAAGCCTGTTAAAAACAAAACAGGCTTAAAGCGTCTCATCAATACGACGGCTCAAGTCGGGGGGGCTGCGGCGTCTATCGTTTCAGGCACGCCGATTGGCTTGCTTTCAGGGGCGTTGGTCAACGATATTGTCAATCAAAGTAACACCACTAGTACACGTCCCGTCACCGATGCGGACATGGTGATTTTGGCTCGTGCGGTGGACAACCTCCAGCAGGAACTCTTGGATTTATACCTCACTTACAAGCAAAGTAAAGATGTTCTTGCCTTGCAAAAGGGAAAGCTTGCTATTTTGGAGCAAACGTACGCTGTGGCTCCCAAAAACGAGGCGACTAAAGCCACGACGACGGATTTTAATCCGTCGGAACAACTGATGCGGTACATGTTGAATGATGCCAAGCAATCCACGCAACGAGCAGAACAAAGCTTTCAGCAGGCACAGCATAGCTTGGGGCTAAAGGTCGGGGAAGAGGCGTTGCTCTTGTTAGAACAAGGGTCTGAATAATTTGCTTACCAAGGATTTTTAGAACGAATGTCGAGACCAAAAGCATCCAAAATCTTTTTATTGTTATCCAACACCCATGGTTTTTTACACTCTACTGCAGAAGGTAAATCGTTAGAATGCACTTGCTTCATTAGCTCTATACGTTCAGCAGGAATTGAATTAAAAAGAAGAAACTCCAGTCTTCCATTTGTCGCTAAAGTCGGATGTCTCTCGTAATCCGAACGAGAATACAACGTTTCATTGCATAAGCGTCTCTTTTCTTCTTCAGGGCGTCCTTCGTTCGGAAAATGATGTATTCTTTTGTCTCTGATTTTAAGGTCATCTTCATCTTCTATGTGCAAGCGAAATAAAGATAGTGAATCTGAACCTTGATCTTCTACCTTTTTTCTTCCTAATTTATTTTGAATATAGAAAATCAAACTCTCTAGCTTACTACAAGCTTCGGGTTCTGGACGTTTACATTGAGTTTTTGAAAAATTATATTGATCTACTGCAAAAATACAGGGATACGACTCTTTGTTGTTATGTTGCATACAACGTAACCCATTCTGAAGAATAGAATCTGTGTATTGACCAAGTGAAAAATGGTATAAGACACGAGGAACATCATACTGGTTTCGTAATGGCTTCGGGTGAGTGAGTGAGTGAGTGAGTGAGTGAGTTCTAGAATCTAAGAAATTAATTTTAATCATAATATGGTACAATCCTTTCTTCTGTATCATGTTCATAAAACCATGCAAACAAAAAAAGATGCTACCCAGCATCGTTTATATTATAATAATCTTCTATTACTAATACACTTTAAGGACACACTCACATGATCGCCACCACCGACTACATTCATTCGATTCCTGCTGAAAAAGCGGTGTATCCTCCGATTGAAATATGGGAAAATCTCAACCCCCATCGAGACTACACCATTACCGTCAAAGTCGAAGAGTTCACCAGCGTCTGCCCCAAAACAGGCTTGCCCGATTTTGGCACCATTACCATTGAATACATCCCCAATGACGTGTGCATCGAACTCAAAGCCTTCAAATATTATATGCTGGCGTATCGTAATGTGGGCATGTTCTACGAAAACATCACCAACAAAATCACCGATGATATCATCGCTGCGGCGAACCCTCGTTGGTTGCGTGTGCATAGTGAGTTTACGCCTCGTGGGGGCATCTGCACCGAAGCCGAAGTGATTTGGCGAAACCCAGCATGGGAAGGGACGTTAAGGTAATGAATCCCTTTGACGCCTTTTTAAACGACACGCTTGAAAAGGACTTCCCTCAAGATGCTGAAGCCCAAATCCAAGCGTGGCAAGAATGCATTCAAGAAAACCTCATGATTCTCGGCTACCCGACGGCATCGTATTGGAAGGGCGTCACGCTGGTGGCGGTCACCAAGCACGCCGATATTTACGCCATTCAAGGAGCGGTGCGTTGTGGCTTGCTCGCCATGGGTGAAAATAAGGCGGTTGAAGCCCTCGCCAAGCGAAACACCTTGCCGAAAGACGTGAATGAGGCAATTGAATGGCATTTCATCGGGCATATTCAACGCAATAAGCTCAACAAAATCGTGGGATTTTATGATGTAATCCACAGTGTAGACAGCCTCGAACTTGCTGAAGCCATTGCTGAAAAAGCACGAGCCTTAAACATCGAGCAATCGATTTTGGTGCAAGTCAACACATCAGGCGAAGCATCGAAACAAGGGGTGGATCCTGAAAATCTCCTCCATTTGGTGGAGAAGATTTTGGCATTGTCCCCTGCGGTAAAGGTCGTTGGTTTAATGACTATGGCACCCAATACTGAAGATTTTGAGACCATTGATAGCTGTTTTAAGGAACTCAAACGCCTTAAAGAAACGCTTGAAACAGGCTTGGGCATTGAAGTTCCACAACTTTCCATGGGAATGTCAAATGACTATAGCCAAGCTTTGGCAAATGGTGCTACAATAGTTCGTATCGGAACGAAACTATTTGCATAAAATCGTCGTTCAGGTATGATAGTAGTGAATATGGTGAGCAAGGTGATTGGTTTTTTTCCTGCCTTCTTACAAAAGCCCATACAGTCCACAATATAGGGAGGTTTTACATACAATGTCAAACATTATGACGAAATTAAAAAACTGGGTCACGGGTGACCCCTTTGAAGAAGAAGAATACATGAGCGAAATGGAAACGCATACGCCTGCTTATGTGCCTGAAAACACTCGGGTGATTAGTGAAGTGCGTCCCACTTCTCATGTGCGTGCCGTGAATTCAACAAGTAGTTCTTTCAGTCAAGTCATTGTGATTGAGCCTCGTTCATTTGAAGATGCCTTAGAAGTCGTCTCTCACTTGAAAGCTCGCAAAGCAGCGATTCTAAACCTCCACTTGTTGGATACAAATCAATCTCAACGTGTCGTGGATTTCCTTTCAGGAGCGACTCATGCCATTGAAGGGCATCAGCAACGCATTGGTGAAGGTGTCTTTATTTTTACGCCCAATAATGTGTCGATCGCCTCTGAACTGGGTGAAGAAGTGTCTGACGGTTTAAGTCTTTCCCAAGCGTACTGGAATTAGTTCCTCTATATTTATAAGAGAAAAGGGAGTTTTTGCTCCCTTTTTTGTGTTTTCAGGGTATACTTAAAGAAGCTAAGGCTTATAGTATCCGATAGATAGGACTTTTAATTATGATTGCTACCCAAACCCAACTTCAAGGTGTTCGTTTGTTTCATGCAACAGGTGCCAAGCAAGAATATCGCTTGCTCGAATCTCCCCTCAAAAAAGATCAGTTCCTCATTAAACGCCTTGATGAAGAAACGCCTGTCGCATGTATTGAAGGTCAATTGCCCAAAGGGCTTCAATTTGAAGCCTATGCCAGCCGTGGTGGAGACGTCGGCGTTTTACATAGCACTTCCAACGACGCTTCAAGCCTCGTGTACTTCTTATTACCAGGAGCCACCGTACAAGGAAACGGCTTTAAAATTACCCTATTCGGTGAAACGCTTCCGCCTGTGCAAGCCGAACAAAAGCCCGAAACAACGGCTTCTCAACAAGGCTTTACCAAGCAAGCCATGATTTTGGGTGCAGGCCTAGGCACTCGCATTTTGCCGTTGACCGAAGACTACTTAAGCCTTGCGAAACCAGCCCTCCCTTGGGTTGGCGATTCCACCGTTATTGGCTCCTTGGTGGGATTGCTCGCCAAACAAGGCATTGAACGTATTTATGTCAATACCTTTTTCCAACGTGAATCGGTGCAGAATGCCTTAAACGAAGCCGCCAAAACCCATGGCGTTGAATGGTTTGAAATCCCTGAAGAACGCCCCACAGGTACTGCGGGTGGCGTGCTTCATATCTTGAATCACTTGAACGAGTTCCCGAGCTTTAATCCTGCGGAACCCCTACTTGTTTTACAAGGCGATGCCGTTTCTAATGTGGACTTAGCCGCTTTGGTGAATGTACATGAAGCGAATCAGGCTTCTGCGACTGTGGGATGCCAAATCGTCGCTGATGAAGACGTCCCCAAATTTGGGATCGTCGCCACTCATTCCACCGATGCCCAAGATCAATCGGGGCGAGTTCGCACGTTTTTAGAAAAACCCAGCTTGGCTCAAGCAGGCAGTAGCCGTTTGGCATCCACAGGGTTTTATGTGTTGGCACCGAGCCTGTTTCCTTATTTGAAAACGTGGTATCAAGAACGTTTGCAGGCTGTTCAAGCCGAAGCAAACGCCAAGAACGAGACGCCTCCAACGGAATTGAAGGAATTTGATTTCGCTCAAGATGTCTTTAATATGTGCTTAAAAGCGAATCTTCCTCTTTATGCACAAGAAGTCGAAGGCTTTTGGTGCGATATTGGTAACCCTGCTCAATATGTGGAAACCTTGGCTATGGCGTATCGTGGAGAATTAGGCGAAGCTTTGCCCGAAGCTCTAGCCGATTACTACCATGACGCTGGCGTCTTTTACTGGCAGGGAAGCAAAACGCTTGCCGAAAAAGATGGTCTTACGCTTTCAGGTGGCGTTGTGGTTGCCAAGAAACAATAAGCCTTCCCGATATAGCTGAGTTTAGAGTTTTCTGTACAGTAGGCTAGACGAGGAGCCTAGATTATTTTGTGAGGTCGTGTAGTAAGACCTACATAACAGAACAAAATAATCGTAGCGACAAAGTATAGACATTGTACAGGAAATTATAAACTTAGCTATAAAAACCGTTGAGGATACCCATGCCCCTAATCCAAAAATGCCAATCCCTTTTCAAACGAAGCCTCTGTTTCTGTTCAGATATGGTGCTGTGGACCTGCTTGGCGATTGGATTGGTCATCAGTATTTTGGCAATGGACTTTAAAAATATGCCTTTTGCATCCAAAGAAGCCAAAACCCTGCATCTATATGTGGAAGATGCCTACGCCTTAATGAAGGGATCGCCTGTTATTTTAATGGGTGTCCCTGTCGGTTATGTGAAGCAGGTCAAACTCAATCCGAAAGACGATTCCGTCTGGGTGGATTATGTCTTGAACGATCCGCAGATGCGGATTCCCGAAGAAGCGGAAGCCTTGATTGTCGCCGCTGGCTTAGGCGGAGCAAAGAGTTTGGAGTTTACCTTAGACGAAAGCCCTAACGATGTTTTTCAAGCCGAAGGCAAGGCTCAAGAAAAACAACAGGTCTTGCGTCCGTTTCGGCAAAAAAATATGTGGGATGCTCAAATAAAAATGGCAAACTTTCTAAGGCAAGGGGCAACCAGCCTAGGCAAATCGTTGGACGCCATTCCCACCGAGCATCGCCAAGCCGATTTAATGCGGATTGCCCAAGAAATGCGAGCCACGCAAGAAGACATGCACGAGTTGAATCAACGCCTGCCCCAGATGCGAGACACCCTTTCGGCTCAGTTAAAGCGGGTGAATGCCATCATGCTTCAAGCGGACAGCGAACTGAATCAAGCGATGAGTACGTATACCTTATTGCATGATCCCCAAAGCCAGCAACGTCACAAGGTGTTGACGCAAATGAAGATGACTCGTGCGATGTTGGATGAGCAACGCCGTCTATTACGAGAGTTGCACAGCCTGACGGTTCAAGGGGTAAATCCCCCTTTCAGGAGCGTCCCTTTGCCAGTAAAACCTTTGGATGAGAGTCTTTCGTTTAAAACAAATAGCGTTTAGACATCGATCACCTCATCGGCAATGTAGCCCCATGCTTTGGGCTTGATTTGCTTACGACTAATCACATCGACCTTGCTTTCTAAGAGTGCTTCCAGCTCGTCGATTAAGTCAAAAAAGCCCCAGCTTAAGGGCATACTAAAATCCACGATCAAGTCGACATCGCTGGTGGGGGTTTGCTCATTGCGAGCCACACTGCCGAAGACCGCCACGTGTTCAACGCCCCATTTGGCTTTTAGGTACGGTTTGGCTTGTCGGAGCAGGATTAAAATCTCTTCACGATTTTTCATCGGTGGAGGACTCCTTTAACGTGACGGCTTGCATGAAGTCTTGACCTAATTCTGTCAAGCGAAGACACAATCTTTGTGTGCTTAGCCGTGTGTTTCCTAATTCAGTCTTTAAGAGTTCTTCCGTTTCTTGAAAATAGTTTGTAAAAACATGGTTATGATAAGAATTTGCAAAACCTCTACTTTCTGTGTCAAGTAGCTCTTTTGATTCAATACGGCTAATCATTACAGAGGACTGATCTCCATAATCTACTGTGTCTTTACAGATTTTATAGTATTGAATGTTGTCATTGTGGTATCTTAAAGCAGGTATTTCTTTTCTCTCGTACAAACTCATTAAAAACCGAGCATCCTCTTCCGAAAGTTCAGAAATCAGCTTGGCATACGACGGATGAACCCCTTTGCTTTTACGGCTGTCCATACTGCCAGCGAGCAAATTGGCAAACATTTCTTTCAGGGTCGTTTCGTTTACCTCTAAATCAATCACATTTTCAAATACACCTTTAGCAACCCGTATATTAGGGGATATTCTTTTTTCTACAGGGATTTCAAAAAGCTTGGGAGCTACATCGTCTTTTAAAAATGGAATGAACTTATCTTTACAAACCATTTGAAGGTGAGGATTGGAATTAAGTTGATACGCAAAAAGAGCTTGTATGTTCAAGTTACATAATTGAAAAAGAGGTAAGGAGATATATTGCCTAAAGTCTTCACGCAGCCCCTGATTAACGGTCTCAATTAAGGGATTTAAATCCGCTTGGATACCTGTAAACTGATTCGTATTGTTTACTTCTACATTGTTTTCAATTTTAAGTGCATTGCCTTCAATCATGGATAAAAACTCCTCTTTTAACCTTTATTCTAGCATAGAACGAGCCTATCGTGTGAGCTATACCGCCCAACGAGCCTTCAGGTCTCGGATGAGCGTATTCATCGTCCACATGCTCAAGGCGATCGCCAACGACGCTTCTAGCACCACATGAGGCTGTACCCGAATCAAAAACCAGCCTTCATACGCCAAAGTCCCCCAACTGCTCAAGGGGGCTTCCATGCCCAGCCCGATAAAGCTCAACGTCGATTCCGTCAATATCGCACGAGGCACCGCCACCATGATGCTAATCATCACATAGGGTACCAGATTCGGCAAAAAATGCACCACAATCAAACGACGCAAGCCCCCACCCAGCGTATAAAAGGCGGCGACAAAGTCTTGCTCTTTCAACGCCAAGACTTGCCCCCGAATGAGCCGTGCCGATTCAGGCCAGCTAAAGAAGGACAACGCCATCACCAAACTGCTCAATTTCGCCACAGGAGCCAACGCAGGCGGAACCACGTTTAACAACAACGGCTCTAAAAAGACGCTTAATAAGACCACGACCATGAGTCCTGGTAAGCTGTAAAGGACATCCACCACACGCATGAGGGCATCGCCGACACGACCAGCGAGCATACCCGCCAACAAGCCGTAAGCACTGCCAAACGCCGAAGCAACCAAAGCTGTGGCGATGCCGACGGTCATCGAAATTTGCGTGCCAACCGAAAGGCGAGCCAGCAAATCACGCCCCAAATCATCGGTGCCGAGGGGATACGCCCACGTTTTAAAGGGCAAAATGCCAGCATCGAAGCGGTGGATCGTGGTGGCGTCTCTGAAAAAGGCGACGCACATTAAAGCGAGCGTCAATGCCAAAATGAGATAAGCGATGTATAAGCTCACGGAAATAGGGGATGATTTTCGAGTCATGCTTAAGCCTCCCGACGGCGGGGGTCTAAGCCCACGATGCACATATCCGCAAGCAGGTTCATCACAAGCAATAAAGTCGCATACAGCAGGGTGGATCCCATCACGACGGTGTAATCACGGTTGATAATGGCGGAAACGAATTGACGTCCCAATCCAGGTATCGCATACAAAACTTCAATCGCAAAAGAACCAGTCATGACGTTGGCGACGAGAGGACCCGCCAAAGAAAGCAAAGGCAACCACGCATTTCGCAACAAGTGACGCATCAAGACTTGAGCATGGGGAATGCCTGCGGCGTACTTCATTTGCAAGTACAGGGCGGAAGATTCATCCGCAAGGGACTGCTTGAGCAACAAATACGTGAATGTATACGGCACAATGGCAAGGGTCACCACAGGCAAAATCCAGTGCAAGGGCGTGGTGAGCGTTGCGGCAGGGAGCCATCCTAAGCCGACGCTAAAGCTTAAAATCAACACACCAGCGACCAAAAAGCTCGGTGAGGCGAGAAATAAAGAGGCGATCGAATCCAAGGCACCGATGACGTTTTTAGACGGCGTTTCATTGCCCCAAACGGCTGTTGCTACGCCCAAAGGTACGCCCAAAGCAAGCGCGAAAAACCCCAAACCAAAGGAAGTAGGCAAAGATTCCTTGAGCATATCCCCCACCAAACGCCCTTCTTGGGTGAGCGAAGGACCTAAATCGCCGTGAAACAAGCCTTTGAGGTAAAGCCAAAACTGCATCCACATGGGTTCATTCAGGTGAAAACGAGCTTCTAACGCTTGTTTCACCAAGGGAGACAAGCCCTTGTCGCCATCGAAGGGATTGCCAGGCATCAAGCGGAGCAAGAAAAACGTCAAGAGCAAGACAAAAAACAAGGTCACGGTGCCTTCAATCAGGCGACGCAAAAACCATGTCGAAAATTGGGTGCTGGCTCGGGCATTCATCATCTAGGGGACGTCCTTTTAGCCTGCTTGGCTTGCACTTTGCTGATGCACCGCTTCCCCATAACGATGCACCACATAATGCAAGGCATCTCGTAAACCCTTTTCAGAACTGGCATGCCCTGCTTCAGGCGCCAAGTAAAAATCCGCATGAGGCAAGGCTTCATACAGGAGCCACGCATTCTTCAGGGGGCAAACCAAGTCATAGCGTCCATGTACGATGCTTAGGGGAATGTGTCGAATGGCATCAAGCTTTTGGGGATTCAACAGCTCATTTTTAGCGTCAAAGAAGCAATTATTCATAAAGTAATGGCATTCAATACGAGCCAGCGAAATGGCGTGATCGTCGGCTTCAAACTGCTTGCAAAAGGCGTCATCGACTTGTAGAGTGCAATTACTTATTTCCCACCTTGCCCAACGTTTACAGGCATCGAGGCGTTGGGCTTTGTTGACCCCTGTAAGCCTTTTATAATAGGCACGCACCATATCGTGACGCTCTTCAGGGGGAATAAGGTCTTCAAAATCGTGCCACAAGTGAGGCGACAGGGCGTTTGCCCCTTCTTGATACAACCACTTGACTTCATCCGCCGTGCCTAAGAAGATGCCTCGTAAGACCAAGCTCAAGCAATGTTGTGGAAAGCTTTGCGCATACGCCAAGGCAAGCGTCGATCCCCACGATCCCCCAAAGACGATCCATTGGTCGATGCCCAAATACTCACGAATGGCGTTAATATCGGACACCAAATGCCATGTGGTGTTTTCTTGTAAGCTGGCGTGAGGGGTGGAGCGTCCTGCCCCACGTTGATCGTGGATGATGATGCGAAACAGCGTGGGATCAAAGAGCCTGCGATGCTTTTCGCTGCATCCTGAACCAGGGCCTCCGTGTAAGAATAAGACAGGCACGCCGTTGGGATTGCCACTTTCTTCGACATAAAGCGTATGCAAGTTCGACACAGGCAGGCGATAGGTTTTATAGGGGGTGATTTCAGGGTAGTCTACCGCTGGCGGTAGCACATCGGCTTGGAACAGGGGCATACATCATTTCCTTCTCTAGTACTTTATAGATAAAACGTTCTATTGCCTCTTCGTTGTCGCTACGATTTTTTTGTTCCGTTATGTAGGTCTGTCTACACGCCCTCACAAAAAAATCTAGGCTCCTAGAATAGTCTAATAGCTCATTTCATCTATAAAACACTATATATTAAACTATTGTACACCATTTTCTCGATTTATTTTAGAGGGTAATTCGCCTTCGCCCCTTAAACTGTTTATTTTTTATAAAGAATGTTTGCAAAAATGCTAAAAAAGGACTAAACTAATAAAGTAGACTTTATCAACACTATAGTGTTTTAAAGAGTTTTCCATACAGTAGGCTAGACGAGGAGCCTAGATTATTTTGTGAAGAAGTGTAGATAGACCTACATGACTGAACAAAATAATCGTAGCGACAAAGTATAGACACTGTAGGGGAAATTATTTAAAATACTATATAAAAAAGGAGACCCCTTAACCATGTCCAAATCTCAAGACAATTCCTTA
>JBILSS010000114.1:0-7209 GCA_044371965.1 Vampirovibrionales bacterium | reverse complement strand
TGGATCTACTGCTCACAGGCAATATCGGTTTTGGGGTGCATTTGCTTGAAGCCATGAAGCAGGTGGGGTGTCACACTTGGCTCAATGCAGCGAGTGCGTGGCAATATGGAGGCGACAGCCCTTTTCATCCCAATGGTTTGTATGCGGCATCTAAATCCGCCTTAGATGCCATAGTAACGGCGTATGTTCACGAATCGGGGCTTCAGGCAATGAATTTGGTGATTTACGAAAGCTACGGCAAGGGGGACACTCGCAAGAAGTTAATTCCTCAATTGTTGAGCCAAGTGCAAGCAGGGCAACGCCATTTAAGGCTGGTCGGTAAAGAAAAGCAGTTTTATTTTGTCCATGTGGCGGATATTGCAGAGGCTTTTGTGCAAGCCAGCCGTCGCTTGGTGAAAGCCTCAAGTAAGGAAGCAGGGGCTTTTTCGCATTATGCCTTGCGTCCCGATGAAGCTCTTATAGGCATTGAAGGCGTGGTGCAGACCATGGGTCGTGCGTGGCAGGTGGACTTGACGGCGGACTACGGTGCCTTTCCCTTTCGAGCCAACGAAGTCTTGGTGCCTCCAGCAGGGGTGGAGCGTCTGCCTAACTGGGAGCCGAAGATTTCTTTGGAAGCAGGTTTGGCGTCTTTGTGGTAAACTGTAAACGATTATAATTGTCAAGAAAAACAGGACAAAAAGGACTCTTCCATGCCCTTAGCACTGCAAGATTACAAAATTGATGGCGTTTTACTGCTCGATGGCGTTCGCTTTCAAGACGACCGAGGTTTTTTCGCTGAACTTTACAATCAAGCTCGCATGCCTGATGCACTGCCTAACTTTGTGCAGGACAATGCATCCCTTTCCCTTGAAAAAGGCGTGTTACGAGGCTTACACTTTCAAAAGGCTCCCTACGCACAAGGCAAGTTCGTTACCGTTTTACAAGGCTCCATTTGGGATGTGCTGGTCGATTTACGAAACGCCTCTGATACTTTTGGCAAGGCTTACGGCGTGGAACTTTCCGCCCAAAACAAGCACCAGCTCTACATCCCTGAAGGGTTTGCTCATGGTTTTGTCACCCTTGAAGCGAATACACTGGTGCATTATAAAACCACGGCGCCTTACACGCCGTCGCATGACAGCGGGATTCGCTGGAACGACCCCACCCTTGCCATCGACTGGCATTTAGACGGTAATAGCCCGATTCTTTCGCCCAAAGATGAAACCCTGCCCTTCTTTGATGCCACTGCTTCCTATTTTTAATCCACAAACCCTTTCGATAAAGGACACTCACATGAACACTTTTTCACAAACTCAACGCATTTTAGTCACAGGCGGAGCAGGCTTTATCGGATCCGCCCTCGTGCGTTATCTCATCCAGTCCACTGATGCCCACGTCCTCAACGTCGATGCCTTGACCTATGCCGCTAATTTGGCTAGCTTGGCGGATGTAGCATCGTCGCCTCGTTATACGTTTAAGCAAGTCAACATCACGGATACCTCTGCCTTAAACGTCTTGTTTCAAGACTTTCAACCCACCAGCGTGATGCATCTTGCCGCTGAAAGCCATGTGGATCGCTCCATCGACGGACCCGCCGTTTTTTTAGACACGAACATCATGGGGACGTTTTCGCTTTTAGAAGCCAGCCGTGCCTACTACGAAGGCTTGTCTCGTGAAGAGCAAAGCGGTTTTCGCTTCTTGCATGTGTCCACCGATGAAGTCTACGGCACGCTCGGCAAAGACGCCTTGTTCACGGAAGAAACGCCGTATGCCCCAAATTCGCCGTATTCTGCGAGTAAGGCTAGCTCCGATTTCTTGGTTCGGGCGTGGCATCACACCTATGGCTTGCCTGTCTTGATGACGAATTGCTCGAACAATTATGGACCGTATCACTTCCCTGAAAAATTGATTCCACTCATCATCATCAATGCCTTGCAAGGCAAGGACTTGCCTGTGTATGGTGACGGGTCTAATGTGCGTGACTGGTTGTATGTGGATGATCACGTCAAGGGCTTGTACACGGTGCTTCAAAAGGGCATCGTTGGGGAAAAGTATAACATCGGGGGGCATAACGAAAAAACGAACTTGGACGTGGTGCATACCTTGTGTGATACGTTGGATCAACAACGCCCTAAGTCCGACGGCACAAGCTTTCGTTCGCAGATCCGCTTTGTGACGGATCGACCGGGGCATGACTTCCGCTATGCCATTGATGCGTCGAAGATTCAGCGAGAACTGGGCTGGGTGCCTGAAGAAAGCTTTGAATCGGGCATGGCGAAAACCGTGGACTGGTATTTGAGCCGTCAAGACTGGTGGCAACCGATTTTGGACAAGACCTATAATACGCAACGTCTAGGGGTTAGATAAAGCCATCTATGGTCTCTTCGTTGTCGCTACGATACACTTCCCTAATTTAGAAAGCAGAAATCCCCATGAAAAAACGTAAAGGCATTATTTTGGCAGGTGGATCAGGGACTCGTTTGCATCCTTGTACGCTGGCGGTATCGAAACAATTGCTCCCCGTGTGGGACAAGCCGATGATCTACTACCCCCTCTCAATTCTGATGAGTGCAGGCATTCAAGAGATTTTGCTGATTAGCACGCCTCACGATTTACCCCTCTTCAAGCGATTGTTGGGTAACGGATCGCAATATGGCATCCGCCTAGAATACGCCGAACAACCCGAGCCGAAGGGCTTGGCTCAAGCCCTCACCATTGGCGAAGCTTTCTTAAATGGGCATCCCTCAGCGATGATCTTAGGCGACAACTTGTTTTACGGAGCCACTTTGCCGACGCAACTTCAGCACATCAACCAGCAAAGTAAGGGGGCTACCGTCTTTGCGACACATGTGGACGATCCGCAACGCTACGGCATCGTGACGCTGGACGCTACAGGAAAAGCCACATCGATTGAAGAAAAGCCCGAGCATCCCAAGAGTTCGTGGGCAGTCACAGGTTTGTACTTCTTTGATGAAGAAGCCCCTGCGTATGCGAAAAGCTTGGCTCCTTCGGCTCGTGGGGAGTTTGAAATCACCGATGTCAACCGTTTGTACTTGGAAGCAGGCACGCTGAATGTGGAAGTCTTGGGGCGTGGTTCGGCGTGGTTTGACACAGGCACGCATGCGTCGTTATTGCAGGCGTCTCAGTTCGTGCAGGCTATTGAAGAGCGTACAGGCATTAAAATCGCCTGCTTAGAAGAAATCGCTTATGAGCAAGGCTTTTTGGATCTGAACGCCCTAGAAAAACAGGCGAATGCCTTGGGCAAAAGTGCGTATGGGCTTTATTTACAGCGTTATGCCAAAGAACAGGGCTTGCTTCAAGTATAGGTGTGCTTTTCATGGTATACTACTAGAAATGTGTCGTCCTACATTAAAATAATCGTAGCGACAACGTATAGAACCTGTACAGGAAATTATAAAGACGGCTATATGAGCGAAACGCCTTATTCTTACAACTTCAATGAGCTTCTTGCCGATGTCGAGCCTTGGCAGGGGGAGGCTTCACACTTAGCCATCATTGCAGGCGAAGGCACACTTCCCTTGCAAGCCGTCAAAGATGCCAAGCGACAAGGCTACACCGTGCATGTGTTTGTGATTGGGGGTAATTGGGCAGAAATGGCTCGATATAAGCCTTTTGCCGATGTGGTAGCCCCCTATCACTTAGGGCAATTGCGACGCATGATGAACATCTTTAGGGGGCATCAGATTAAATATGTGTGCTTTGCAGGTAAGGTCAACAAATGGTTGTTGTTTACGCAACTTAATTTGGACAGCCTTTCCTTACGCCTGCTTAAAAAAATACCTCGTAAAAATGATGATGCCGTCATGCACTATATTATCGAAGGCTTGGCGTATTTGGGCATGGAAACCTTGCCTCAAGTGAAGTTTATGCAAGACCTGTTTCAGTCTGAAGGGATTCTCGCCGAAGGGCATCGCTTGAGCGACAGCGATTGGCTGGGGATTTGCTTTGGCTTTGACACGGCAAAAGCCATGGCGGCTTTAGATGTGGGGCAAACGGTGGTCGTGAATGAGACCATGGTGATTGCCATTGAAGCCATTGAAGGCACCGATGAATGCCTCAAACGAGCAGGCAAGCTCCAACGCAAGCAAGGCGGTATCGTCGCCAAAGTCGCCAAACCCTTTCAGGACGATCGCTTTGATGTGCCTGCCGTGGGCTTACGCACGCTCAAAACCATGCGAGACAACGGCTTAAACATTTTGGTTACCGAAGCAGGTTCGACTCTATTTTTAGATGCCTTTGAACAGATGAAAGCCTATGCCGAATCGCATGGCATGACCTTACTTTCCGTGACTGAAGCAGGGCTTCAGTCGTGGCGAGAGCGTTTGGCTCAACGTCAAACCAAGACAAACGCAACCCTTTCCCCTGCATCATTAGAAGACGCTACGTGTGAAAGAGGATCGACTTATGTCTACGAATGACTTAGATACCATTGAACATTTGCTGATTTGCACAGGCGATCCATCGGCGGCTCATCATGCGGCGGACTTGGTGAAGGCGATTTTGGCACGTCACCCTCATGTACGCATCACGGCGGTGGGTAATGATGAATTGCAAAATGCGGGGGCGACCTTGCTGGCTCACCATGACGAGATTGGCATGGGAGGCTGGGGCATTTCCGCTGCTGTGGCTGGCATTTGGGGGCATTGGCAACTGGCTCAAAAAATAAAACGCTTTGTGGTAGAAGATAAAGTCGATCGTGTCTTGTTTATGGATTACAGTGGGTTTCACCTCAAATTGGCGAGCCTGCTTGTTCGCTTTTGTGACCTGCGTTACTATATTCCGCCTCAATTGTGGGCAAGCCGTCCAGAGCGTATGAAGAGCATTGAAGCCTTTATCACCAAGGTTTACACGATTTTTCCCTTTGAAAATGACTTGTATCAGCAGGCGGGCATCCCGCATTTGTTTGTGGGGCATCCCTTGACACGGAGCTTGCCGTTTCCTGTGACTAAAACGGAGTTCTGCGTGCGTCATTACCTTGAAGCGAATCTGCCGATTTTAGGGCTGTTTCCAGGTTCTCGAGTGGGGGAAGTCCAACGAATGTTGCCTGTCTTCGCCAAAGCCTTAGCCGAAGTGCATGGCGTCTTAGACGAAAAAGGGCAGAGCTTGCAAATCGTGATGGCTCAAGCCCCCAACTTGTCGGATGCTTTTATGGAAAAAGCCGTGCGAGACGCCTTCAAGCCTTTTCCTCAATTGAAGCTGACGATTTTAAAGAATGCGAATCATGCCATTTTATCGGCGAGCGATCTGATTTTAGGGGCATCTGGCACCACGAGCTTAGAAGCGGCGTTGTACGAAACGCCCATGGTGATTGCGTATAAGGTGGATTGGATCAGTGCCATGGTGGCGAAACAAATTATTATGGTGCCGTTTATTGGCTTGCCTAACCTTTTAGTGCCGTTTGAACATGCCCCGATTTTGCCCGAACGCCTGCAAGGCGGATGCACCCCCACCGTATTAGCGAAAGACGTCTTGGACTTTTTGAATCCGCAGTCACCAGCGTCTGAAAAAGCAAGAGAGGGCTTGGCGTATGTCAAGGCATCCTTAGGGGAAGGGGCGTCGCTAGACGATTTTGTGGATGATCTCGTTTCGCTGGATTAGAGATTCTTTGGATTATTAGCTCCTATTAACGCTGGTGCTTGGAGACCTTTGTGCCGCCAAAGGTTCTCCAAACCTCTAAAAGCGGTTCAAGGGGGGACGGGGGAGGACGTATTGCGTTTCTCCTCCCCTTCGTCCCCCCTTGAAAATCCCCCCTTCATGTCGAAAAAGTTAAAACTTTTTCTCTTGGGAAAGAAAACCGTTGGTTTCCTCTCCCAACCTCTCCTTCCTAAAGGTGAAGATTCACTTCGTGAATAAGAAGGTTTTTGTCCCCACCTCGTCGCATCATTCCCTTTGCACGACGTCCGCAAAATGTCTCGGAAGCCTCGCATTTAGTGCGTTGACGTCTGCTTATGCAACGATTTTATAGGTCTGAAGAACCTATTGACACAAACTAGGGACAGGGATTCGGTAAGTCTTCGTGAATGGCGTTGATTTCAGCAAGGACGTCCGCCGTCAACGTCACTTCCACACTACGAATGTTCTCTTCCAATTGCTCAAGCGTTGTGGCACCAATGATGTTACTGGTCACAAAGGGCTGATGATTCACAAACGCCAACGCCAATTGCGTAGGCGTTAAGCCATGGGCGTGGGCTAAATCCGCATAACGCTGAACCGCCTTTTGAGCTTTAGGCGTGGTATAACGAGCAAAGTATTCCCCAAACAGTTCCATACGACTGCCTTTGGGATGCTGGTGGTTCAAGTATTTCCCACTTAAAATCCCCATCGCCAAGGGAGAATACGCCAACATGCCGATGTCTTCACGATGCATGACTTCCGTCAACCCCACTTCTTGGGTACGGTTTAAAAGGTTATAGCAATTTTGGATTGATGCCATACGAGGCAAGCTGTGCTGTTCGGCAAGATTTAGGTATTGCATGGCTCCCCATGGCGTTTCGTTAGAAAGCCCCACATGCAGAATTTTACCTTCTTTAATGAGATCATCCAAGGCATTCAAGGTTTCTAAAAAGCGATCTAGCACGACGGGGTTTTCGGGCGTTTCGGCATGGACGTATTCTCGTTGTCCGAAAACAGGCACCGCACGATCGGGCCAGTGGAGCTGGTAGAGATCGATGCGGTCGGTTTGAAGTCGTTTGAGGCTTCCTTCCACCGCACGCTTGACACTACTGGCACTAAAATCAAGCTTACCGTTACGAATCCAGCCGAAACGCTCGCTAGGTCCAGAAATTTTCGTCGCCAAAAAGACGTTATCTCGCACGTTTCGAGAAGCAAAATAATTGCCGATATAGGTTTCCGTCAAACCTGAGGTTTCCGCACGAATCGGCACGGCATAGACTTCGGCGGTATCCCAAAAGTTCACGCCTAGCTCAAGGGCGAGATCCATTTGAGCAAAGGCATCCTCTTGGGTGTTTTGTTCGCCCCAAGTCATCGTGCCTAGGCAGATCAGGGGAACTTGTACATCGGTGCGTCCGAGTTGGCGGGTGGGTAGGGGAACATTGAGTTGAGGCATGGAAGGATTCCTTTTCAATGACTTTGAATGAGAAGTACATAGGATTCATTATACGTCAATTAACTGAAACTTGTTGGTAAAGTAAGCAGAAAAAGTGTTCTTTTGTCACAATAGAATAAAAGTCTTGGACAGAAAGAATGGAG
>JBILSS010000113.1:0-7261 GCA_044371965.1 Vampirovibrionales bacterium | reverse complement strand
CACGCAACGGCAACCAAAAACGCCCTGCTGGTGAAATGTGATCGGTCGTCGTTTGCCCTTGGGTTTTAACGAGTACAGGGACGTTCGTGAAGTCGCTTTGGGTGTTGAACGCCTTAAACGGCTGTAAGATCTCCAAACGATGACTTTGCGGATCCACCACAACGGTGAGGTGATCCCGCTTTTCAAGGGGAGGCGTGTAGCCTTCCCAGCTAATGGTGAAGCCTTGTTCAGGAATATCCAAAGCGGTGGGCACAGGCAATTTTTCGCCTTCGAGTTCATCGGTGACAGGATTAAAATGGGTGGAACCCGCTAAAGCATAGGCAATCACCAAATCAGGGCTTCCGATGAAGGAAAGGGTTTCTGCATTACCGTCATTACGCTTGGGGAAATTACGATTGAAGGACGTAATAATAGCGTTCTGCCCTGCTGGCATGCTGGTTCTGTCCCAGTTACCGATGCAAGGTCCACACGCATTGGCTAAAACAACCGCTCCGAGTTCTTCAAAAACGGCTAAAATCCCTGTGGATTTAATCGTTTCATAGACTTGAATCGAACCCGGTGTAATGAACAAAGGGGCTTTCAATTTAATGCCACGCTTAATCGATGCACGAGCAATCACCGCTGCACGCTCTAAATCTTCATAGCTTGAGTTGGTGCAAGAACCGATCAAGGTTGCACTAAAGACTTCAGGCCATTCATTTTCCGTTACTTCGGCAGAAAACTTGGAAATCGGTCTGGCACGATCAGGGCTATGAGGACCGACCAAGTAAGGCTCAAGGGCGTTGAGATCAATCTCAATCACTTCATCAAAGTATTGCGACGGATTGGCGTAAACGTCCGCATCGCCACGCAAGTCTTCGGCGTATTCGTTGGCTAAATCAGCGATGTCTGCTCGTTCAGTGGCACGCAAGTAACGTTCCATGCTCGCATCATACGCAAATAAAGACGTCGTTGCACCGAGTTCAGCTCCCATATTGGTGATGGTGCCTTTGCCTGTACAACTCATGGCGGTTGCCCCTTCGCCGAAGTATTCGACGATTTTGTTCGTGCCACCTTTGGTGGTCAAGATTTCAAGCACTTTGAGGATAATATCTTTAGGCGACGTCCAACCGTTTAACTTGCCTTTCAAGTGAACACCGACCATTTTCGGCGCACGAACATCCCATGTCAAACCTGCCATAACATCGGCAGCATCGGCTCCACCTACACCAATAGCGACCATGCCAAGTCCGCCTGCATTCGGCGTATGGCTGTCCGTTCCTAGCATCATGCCACCAGGGTAAGCGTGCTTTTCAAGCACGACTTGGTGGATGATTCCACTACCAGGACCCCAGAAGCCCATGCCGTATTTCTTGGCAGCAGATTCTAAGAAGGCGTAGACTTCCTTGTTTTCTTCGTTGGCTTGCACCATGTCAATATCCGCCCCAACTTTGGAGCGAATGAGGTGATCGCAATGCACAGTCGACGGCACGGCAACAGTATCACGACCCGCTTGCATAAATTGTAAAATCGCCATTTGAGCGGTGGCATCTTGCATCGCCACACGAGCAGGACGCAACGCCAACATGGAAACACCACGATCGATGCCTTCTAGCGTATTGATGTCATCGACGTGAGCAATCAATATTTTTTCTGCGGTGGTGAGGGTGTTACGTCCGAGTTGTTGCTTGGCTTGGGCAATTTTTTTGCGAGCGTTTTCATAATGCGAACGAATACGTTTGAGGGTTTCTTGCTTGTTTTCCATTTTAGACTTTCCTTCTTTAAGGGTTCGCCCGCAGTAGGGCTTCAGACACGACAATAGACCCCCTTATTATATCAAGAAAATGCAAAAGAAAACGATTTTTTTGAAATCTCGTCTTTCGCAAGGCAATTCTTAAAACTTCCGAAACATCTCGTCTAAAAAGCATTTCCTATGCTATTTTAAAAAAATCTTCCTTAGGAAGGCGTTTTATATTGATACGAAAAGGAAAAACTCCTATGATGAGTACTGCCACCCAAGACTTGAACAAAGTCAAAACTCTTGCCAAAGACTTAGGCAAAGAAGCCCCTATAACATTGAAATTGCCGATGTGATGTTATTGGCTCGTGTAGTTGACAAGTGCCGTTCGCAATTGGTGGGTCTTATTCCCGACCTGAATGTTTACGAGTACGGTGCTACTGCTGATCAAAGCTTGTTCAAGCAATTTGCTCTTGATCAACAAGCTCTTGAAGCTTACATCGCCACAGGTGCCAGCGATGCCGAAATCGGCGAGTGGTTTTTAGCTCATGGTGAAAATACGGATGCTGAATCCATTGCCGTGTTTAACAATGGGTGGAAGTCCAAACGTTTGTCAGATTTAGCTCCACGTGCACAGGCATACATTGCAAGCGTGCTTAAGCAATTCAACGCACCTGAAAAAACGAATCGTTTGCGTTATTTGGCGGATGTCCTCGATGCCAAAGACGGTCGTTTTTAGATTATATCTTTTTTTAGATAAAATGTACTTTGCTAAGATTTCTAGTTTTTTGGATTTCTAGTTTTCTTTTGTAGCTAGTCGGTCGTCGGAGAACCTTTGTGCGTCCAAAGGTCTCTGACGCACCAGCTAAAAATGGAACAAGAAATCCAAGCACCAGCTCAAAACGGAAGCTCAAAATCCAAAAAATTAGAGGCTTAGCTTTAAATTGTCGACACCTTATTCAAAATCGAGGCACAAAGGGCTTCGGCAGAGCTTTGACGAGAAAGTCGCTTCGCTTCTAAGCTCATGGCGTGGCGTTCCGTGGGGACGCTTAACCACTGTTGGATCGTCTGAATCAAGGCATCCGCATGGGCGATGCACGACCCAGCCCCTTGAGACAATAACCATTCCGCCGTCCCCTCTTCTTGAGGCATCAAGCGTTCTTGGCGATCAATCAACAACGGCACCCCGTGATGCAAGGATTCAAAGACGGTGGCGGCTCCCGGTTTGGTGACGATGGCATCGGCTAGGGCATACAAGTTCAGCATATCGTCTTCGGCGGTGGCTAAAAGCACAGACGCTTCAGGGTGTTGAGCAGCCAAAGCCTTGACACGATTTTGAAGGGGTCGATTGGCTCCTGCTTGAAACACAATGTTGATGTCACTCGCCACATCAGACGCTAAAAATGCCTTAAACAACCGTTCAATCGTGCCACCGCCCGCCCAACCTGCGTTGAAAAACAGCGTTAAACGTGAAGCATTTTCACCCCACACCGCACGACGCATCACCTGCTTTTCAGCAGACGTCCACCGTTTCGCATGAGGCATCGTCGGCAAACCTAGCTCGCTAATGTCAGACGCTTCAACGCCGTAATCTTTGAGTTGTTGGGTAGCTCCAGCGGTCGCCGTAAAATAATGAGCCACATTAGCACGCACCCAATCGTTCCAAAAACCATAACATGGATCGCTCACCACGGTAAAGAGGGGCAGGGTAGTATCATGTTTTTTGGCATGAATGCGTTGTAAAATCCCGCCGAAATACTGCATCATGGGATGCACCGAAATCAGTAGATCGGGTTGATGTTCGGCATACAAACGCTTGGCATACGGCGTCATAGGCTCGAGCAAAATCGGTTGATGCGACAGGTGAAAGAGATTGATGAAATGATAGTAAAGGAACATCCACGGTTGGGCATAACGCAAAAACCAGTTATACAAGCCCGAAAGCCCTTGATTCACCACATTCGATTTTTCAAGCACATTTTCAATATGCACCACAAACTCACAGGATTCATCTCCATGGGTCTGAAACGCTTCGGCTAAGGCTTCCGCCACTCGCTTATGCCCCCACCCTGTAAGAGACGACAAAATAAGAATACGCCGTTTTTTCAACGCCAAAGGCAAGGCAGGCATCGGAACAAGGGTGCTTATTTCTGTATGAATGGGCATTTGAGAAGGGGGATTCAAGAGCAAACTCATGAGAGAAGCATCGCATCCTTTTAAAAATTGTGTTCGCTCGCTGTATTATATCGTAAGCGTTTTAAAGTTCAAGTACTACAAAGCAGGCATACACTAGACCGCTTGCATCATCGTCGCCAAATAGTCCGCCAAAGTCCCGTTACCACTGGCTTCTTCTTGAATGACTTGAATAATACGACTACCTGTAATCATGCCGTCAAAACCCACGGCTTTCATCTGCTGGATGTGTTCAGGCGTTGAAATCCCAAAACCCACGCATAACGGCAAATCGCTATGTTGGCGAATCGTGCCAATGAGTTCCTGCAAACGACTGTCGTAACGCTCTTCCGTGCCTGTAATGCCTAAGCGAGACACTACATATAAGAATGCTCCTGCGTATTTCGAAAAAGACGCAAAACGATCCGCACTGGTGAGAGGCGACACGATGAAAATCAGCTCGATGCCTGCCAGATCCGCCGAAGGTTTGACTTCTTCCGCTTCTTCAGGGGGTAAGTCGGCAATCAAGCACGCATCCGCTCCTGCATTTTTAAGCTTTTGAAAGAAGTTTTCCGCCCCTTCGGACAAGATCGTGTTGTAATAGACCAAGACCCCAATCGGGATGTCGGCATCCAAGGAACGGGCATAGGCAATACTTTCAAAGGCATGAGGCAATTTATAGCCATTGGCAAGCGTTTCGGTCACCGCCGCTTGAATCACAGGTCCATCCGCAACAGGATCGCTAAAGGGAAAGCCTAGCTCTAGGGCGGCTGGCTTGGCGTCAATTAGCGTTTTTAGGATGCCTTTGCTCGCTTCAACCGTGGGGAATCCCAAGAGCGTAAAGGGGATGAATGCTTTTTTGTCTTGAGCTTTGAGTTCAGCGAATCGTTTAGCAAATCGAGACATTTCTTATTTCCTTGTTAGATTTTTTGGGATTTTTAGCGTCTGTTTTTAGCTGGTCGTCGTCAGAGACCTTTGCTCCGCCAAAGGTCTCCAACACCTCTAAAGGCGGTTCAAGGAGGGGGGAGGGAGGACGTATTGCGTTTCTCCTCCCTTTTCCCCCTCCTTGAAAATCCACCCCCTTTACCCACCTCGTCGCATCATGCCTTGCCACGACGTCCGCATTCGAGGGGTCGCTTACGCTCACCCGCTCGGATTTAGTGCTTGGACGTCTACTTATGCAAGCATGGGTAGATTTACAAAGGGTCATTTGATTACACTTTATTTATACAATAATTGCTAGTATTTTAAACAACAGAAGAATATGAAGAGGTTAAGGACTTCAAGGCTGTTGCAATCGCATCGCCCATTTCACGAGTCCCCACAACGGTATCGCCTGCTTGGGCAATATCTTTCGTGCGTAAGCCTTGAGCCAGCACGTTTTCAATGGCGACATCCACCAAATTGGCTAAATCAGGAGCCTCCCATGAAACCGCAACGAGTTCCTTCACCGACAAAATCGTGGCGATCGGGTTGGCGATATTCTGCCCCGCAATCGTCGGAGCTGATCCATGACTAGGCTCGTACAAGGCGTACGACCCTGTGCCAAAACTCGCGGAACTCAACATGCCTAAAGAGCCTGTCAACATCGATGCTTCATCCGACAATATATCCCCGAAGGTATTTTCCGTGAGCATGACATCAAATTGACGAGGGTTTAAAATCAGTTGCATCGCTGCATTGTCCACATACATGTGAGACACCGCCACATCAGGGTACTGCGGAGCCATCGCATCCACCACGTCACGCCACAAGCGAGAGGTGGCTAGCACATTGGCTTTGTCCACCGAACAAAGCTGTTTGCGTCGCTGTTGAGCCAGTTCAAAGGCGGTCTTGGCGATGCGTTCAATTTCCGCACGAGTATAGGTTAGGGTATCCACGGCATCATTCTCATTTTGAAGCTTGGGCTGACCAAAATAAAGCCCCCCCGTGAGTTCTCGCACCACGAGCAAATCCACGCCTGTAATGACTTCAGGCTTGAGGGTAGACGCATCCAACAAGGCGTCATAAGCTTTAACAGGGCGTGTGTTGGCGTACAGATTCAACGCTTTACGAATGCCGAGCAAGCCTTGTTCAGGTCGCAAATGCGGAGGCAACGTGTCATACTTAAAGTCCCCAACCGCTCCCAAAAGCACGACTTCGCAATCTTTGGCGATCGTCACCGTTTCTTCAGGCAAAGGCGTGCCTGTGGATTCGTAGGCAATACCGCCAATCAAGGCATCGTGGGTTTCTAGCGTGATGCTTAGGGCATCCGCCAAGACTTGCAAGACCTTCAATCCTTCGGCGATGACTTCGGGTCCAATGCCGTCGCCAGCGAGTACGGCTACTTTTTTAATCGTGTTCATCTGTAAAGCCCTTTCTGAGTATTTCCAAGTGTTTTTAAGTCATTCTAGTGATGTGTTTCTTGAGGATACGCTTCTTCGATTAAATCTTCCACCGCTGTGAGCATCGCATCCACCGATACATTTAAGCAGTCGGATGTCTCACAATTGACTTGGCGATGCTGCCATAAACAAGGACGACAGGCTAAATCCCTACGATACACGGTTTTAATCAAGCCTTCGACATTTTCAGCAGGCGGAACGAGTAATTGCGGATCCGTTGGGCCGAAAAAGGCAAGCGTCGGACGCCGTAAAGCAATCGCCAAGTGCATGGGAGCCGAATCCACGGCACAAACCGCATCCATACAAGACATCAGCCCTGCTAAATCGGCGAAAGATTTGGTCTGCCCAAACAGGTTTTTAAACGTGCCTAAGGATTCAGGCAAAATGCTTAGAATATCAGTGATAATCGCTTCATCGTCTTTGGCTCCCACCAAGTAAACGGCGTGATTGCGTGACAATTGCAAGATGAAATCCGCCCATTTACTCGCCGACCATCCCTTATAAATGCCCTTGGCTTGAGACATCGCACTGACCCCAGGATGAATCAAAATATGCTTCTTATGCGAGGGCAAACGCTCTATTTTCAGCGCTTCCATGGCGTCGAGGGTTTTGGTTTCTAGTGTTTTAGCGTGCGGATACGCAGGCGTCTTGCCGAATTGATAGTCTGACCCAAACAAGGGTTTCAAAAAGCTGCGAGCCAATTCAAGGTGCATGACACTGGCGTAACTGCTGGATTTAACGGTGGTGACATGGCTTAAAAAGCCTTTCGCCCAAGATTTGCTGGCATAGCCCACCCGATACGGCACACCTGAAAAAGCCATGGCTACAGCGATAAAGGGGTTGCGTCCTGTCGAAAGCACTGCGTCATAATGACGCAGGCGTAAATCGCCGACGAGGTATTTGAAAAACTGAAACTTCGACAGGCTCCCCACTGGCATGGAAAGCACGGCATCGATGCCTTCAAGCACGGTACCCACACTGGCACTGC
>JBILSS010000014.1:0-24149 GCA_044371965.1 Vampirovibrionales bacterium | reverse complement strand
GAGTCCAAAGTATTTACGATCGATGTGCGGAACTGGAAAAAATTGTGCCTGAAGCTCGGGTGCGGGTTGCCCATGGGCAGATGCCACCGAATGAGCTGGAAACCGCCATGTTGGATTTTGCCAATAAGCAGTTTGATATTCTGGTCGCCACCACCATTATCGAAAGTGGGGTGGATATTCCAAACGCCAACACGCTGATTATTGATGATGCGGATCGCTACGGGCTGGCTCAGTTGTATCAGATTCGTGGACGGGTCGGGCGAAGCGATGTGCAGGCCTATGCGTATTTGTATCACGATGCGGATAAGGTGCTTACCGAAGATGCCAAAAACCGCCTGCGTGCCATCCGAGAGTTCACCGCCTTAGGCAGTGGTTACCAAATCGCCATGCGAGACATGGAAATTCGTGGCGTGGGTAACTTGTTGGGGGCTGAACAGCATGGTCACATGATGCAAATCGGCTTTGAAATGTATTGCGAATTGTTGAATCAAGCGGTGGAAGCGGCTCATAAGGGCGAACGCTTGGAAAAGCAAACGCAAGAACCTGCCGTCATTGATCTCAACATCACCGCCTTTATTCCTGAGCCTTATGTGGGCAGTCGAGACGTAAAATTACAGGAATACCGTCGTTTAGCGGCGGCGAAAAGCGAAACGCAGTTGGATTTAATCGTCGCTGAATGGCAAGATCGCTTTGGCAAGGTGCCTGCTCCTGCCAAGCAGTTGGTGCATTTGGCTCGCTTGCGTGTGCAATCCACCGAACTGGATATTCCCTTGGTACGAACTGATGAAGAACAGCTTAAAATCAGCGTGCCGTATGGCTTAAAGCAGTGGATGCACCTGCAACAGCTCTTGCCTGTTGGCATCGCTCCGAAATTGCGGTGGGTGGCACCTGCCAAATCGAATGAAGGGCATAGCTTTGCGACGCTTCACTTTAAGCACATGGGGGCTAGTGGCGAGCGTTTACTACAGTTTGTCACTGAATTGTTTAAGGCGTTGTTGGACTTAAAGAAAAAGGGCAAGCTCGACGAAGCCGTGAGTGCATCAGCACAAAACGATCGTTACACAGGGGGAAGAGCCTCGGTGAAGACGACGGCTGTTGAAGAAGCCAAATCTCAAGCCAATCGAGACAAATCGTTGGCGGCATCAGAAGCTCGGACCGCTGCTCGCTTCCGCTCCCTGCGTGGCTATTAACGACACACGAAATTCGATTTCTGACACACAAAACCCTCATTTTCGACACACAAAATACCGATTTATGACACACGAAACCTGCTTTTCTGACACACGAAACCCTGATTTCCGACACATAAAACTCGATTTCTGACACACACATTTGAAAGGGAAACGGCTTTTTCATCGATTGGTGAAGGAACTACTCTTCTTCAGTATGAACGATTTTTAACAGATCGACTAGTGTCTAAAAACAACTATAATATAGCTGAATTTAGAGTTTTTTGTACAGTAGGCTAGACTAGGAGCCTAGATTATTTTGTGAGGGCGTGTAGACAGACCTACATAACAGAACAAAATAATCGTAGCGACAACGTATAGACACTGTACAGAAAATTATTAATTCGGCTATACCAATTCTAAAACCATACATTCTCTAGCGATAAATCGAAATCAAGGGGATGCGTCCTTGGCTGGCATCACCAAAAAGCGACTCAATGCGTTGAGCTTCGTCTTCGCTAATCGTCTTCAACACACGACTTTCCACAATCGCTTCACCATGGTTCCCCCGATTTTCAACCAGCCAGCTCATGGGGTAAGGTCGCTTGGGCGTGTTAAGCTGAATCTCATCCAAATCCAAATCCTTCACCAGCTCAACCAGTGCTTCCACATCATCGTGATTGGTGGGCATAAACATACATTGCAAGGAAAGTTTGCCGTCATACGACTGACGCAATGCCTTAATTCCCGACACAATCGACGCCATATCAATGCCCGCCACAGGACGGTTCATCCGCTGTAAAACGGCATCACTCGCAGCATCGAGCTTACACGCCACGTGATCCGCATAGTTCAAATCCGCTCGTACCGCAGGATCGTTCAACAAAGTCGCATTGGTTAGTACTGTGCTAGGCTTTGCCGTGTACTCACGAATCACTTGCAGCACTTCCCCAAGGTTCAAGGCAAGCGTAGGTTCTCCATTACCTGAAATGGTCACCAAATCGGCGGATTCCCAGTCGCTTAAACGCAGGTCACGCTCCACTTTTTCTGTCGGCACATAGATTTTACGCTCGGCGGTTTTCACTTGAATATCGCCCAACTGGCAATATACGCAATTAAACGAGCAAATCGAATGATTCAAGAGCAAATCCACCCCCAAACTAGCCCCCAGTCGCCAGCTTTTCACAGGTCCATAGATGCACGAAGCACCTGATTCGACGGCATCAAAATCAACGAGGCTTGTTTGAATTGGGTTGCGGGTCATGGTGAAATCTCCTTATATAGGGTGTTTTTATGCTAACATAAAAGCGTCACGATTTAAACGCAAAGGAAAGCCTTATGAACATTGAATACATTTTAATTGCAGGAGCCAGCGGTAAAATGGGGACGCCCTTTGTCGCCACCTGCTTGGACGATGACGCACTGTGCCTCGTTGCCACGACCAGCCGTCGTTTGGCGGGGACGAAAATCCATCCGCAAGCCGATGTTCACGCTCATGCCAACGTGGAAGAGGCGATTGCTCACGCCACGCATCCGCCGACGGTCGGGGTGGAGTTGACGCACCCAAGCACGGTGTATGCCAACGTTCTGGCGATGATCGACGCAGGCATTGCCCCCGTGATTGGGGCGACAGGGTTAAGCACAGAGCAAGAAAAAGAGATTGACGCTCAATTAAAGGCGAAAAAGTTAGCAGGCTTACTCGTGCCGAACTTTTCGATTGGAGCCGTCTTGATGATGCGTTTTGCCGCAGAAGCCAGCCGTTACTTCAATCATGCGGAAATTATCGAGTTGCATCACAACCAAAAAGCCGATGCCCCTAGTGGCACAAGCCTTCGCACGGTGCAGATGATGCAAGCGGTGCGTCCTGATTTTGCGGTGGGTAACGGGATCGAACATGAAACGCTCGCTGGTGCGAGGGGTGCGACGTCCGAAGGAAAGATTCACATTCATTCGGTTCGCTTGCCTGGTTTAGTCGCACACCAAGAAGTCTTGTTTGGCGACTTGGGTCAGATGCTCACGATTCGCCATGACAGTTTTAACCGAGACTGCTTTATGGCAGGCATTGCGTTATGCTGCAAAAAAGTACGTTCGCTAGAGCATGGGTTGCATTATGGTTTAGAAACGGTAATGTAACACTATAATTAAGAAGCGACTTTTTTGGGAGCCACCGTCACTTCAGGAGCGACGACTTCTTCAGGCGTATCCACCACTTTTAAAATGGTTTTTTGCTTGACCATTTCAGGCGTAATATGCACCGTTTTTAGATCTTCACGACTAGGGGCTTCATACATGAAGTCCAACATGATTTCTTCCACGATAGAACGCAAGGCCCTTGCCCCTGTTTTACGCTTAGCCGCTTCTTGAGCGATGGCTTTTGCCGTGTCTTCATGGAAGCTTAGCGTGATGTCATCCATGGCTAAAAGTTCTTGATACTGCTTGAACAAAGCACTTTTCGGTTCTTTCAAAATACGGATTAACGCCTCTTCATCCAGCGGTTCTAAAATGGCTAAAATGGGGACTCGTCCTGTAAATTCGGGGATCAAACCAAATTTCACCAAGTCATCAGGTTCCGTTTTTTTGAGCAATTTAGCATTTTCTAAATCACGTTCATACGCTGTTTTGGGAGCCGTCTTCGCTTCACCCGCAAAGCCGATTTTACTCGTGGCTTCGGCACGACGTGCCACAATTTTTTCCAAACCGTCAAAGGCTCCCCCACAAATAAAGAGGATATTATGCGTATTGATTTGGATGAAATCTTGGTGCGGATGCTTGCGTCCCCCCTGCGGAGGCACATTCGCTGTGGTGCCTTCAATCATTTTTAGCAAGGCTTGTTGCACGCCTTCACCCGAAACGTCTCGGGTAATGCTGGGGTTTTCGCTTTTGCGAGAGATTTTGTCTATTTCGTCAATGTAAATAATGCCTCGTTCCGCTTTGGCAGGATCATAATCGGCGGCTTGATACAAACGCAATAAGATGTTTTCCACATCATCGCCAACATAGCCCGCTTCCGTAAGCGTGGTGGCATCGGCAACGGCAAAAGGCACATCCAAGTATTTGGCGAGCGTTTGAGCCAGTAAAGTTTTTCCGCTACCTGTCGGTCCAATCAACATAATGTTGGATTTGGAGATTTCCACTTCGGATTTGGCATCGCCGTCTTGCTTTTGTTTGACCGCATAGTTAATACGTTTATAGTGATTGTAAACCGCCACCGACAAAATCTTTTTGGCTTCTTCTTGCCCGATGATGTGTTCGTCCAACAAAGCTTTCAATTCTTTAGGCGTAGGCAAGTTTTCAATCATGGTCAAGGACGTGTCAGGAGCATTGGGATCTTTGGCTACCGCATGGGCTTTGGCAAATTCGAGGAACTCTTCGGCTAAAATATCGTTGCACAATTCCACGCATTCATCGCAAATAAAGACTTCAGGCCCAGCGATAAGCTTTTTGACTTGGTCTTGCGTTTTACCGCAAAACGAACATTTAAGTCGGGTTTCTTCAGATTTTGACATGAGGTATGGAACTCCTGCTCCGTAAAACGATACTCAAAGACGGGAACTTGTTTCAAATTCCCGTCTTTGTTTGACTTGTACGGCTAAAACGCATCATAAAAGTCCTTCAATCAAGACGACCTAAAGCTTGGTAATGACTTTGTCAATCATGCCGTAAGCAACGGCTTCTTCAGGGGTCATAAAGTAATCACGATCCGTGTCTTGTTCGATTTTTTGAATCGACTGACCTGAATGAGATGCCATCAACTGGTTTAAGGTACGCTTTAAACGTCCAATTTCAGCGGCTTGAATTTCAATATCAGACGACTGCCCTTGCGCACCACCCCAAGGCTGGTGAATCATGATGCGAGCGTGAGGCAATGCCATACGCTTGCCTTTTTCTCCGCCCGAAAGCAAGAAAGCACCCATCGAACAGGCTTGACCCAAGCAAATGGTCGAAACATTGGCTCGAACGTGCTTCATGGTGTCGTAAATCGCCAAACCAGCGGTAACACTACCACCTGGGGAATTGATGTAAAGCATAATATCTTTTTCAGGATTTTCAGAATCGAGCAAAAGAAGCTGAGCAATAATCACGTTGGCGACGTTGTCGTCCACGCCTGTGCCTAAGAAAATAATACGTTCACGCAATAAGCGAGAAAAAATATCAAACGAGCGTTCGCCACGACTGGACTGCTCAATAACCATGGGAATCAGAGCCATTTGCTCTTGAAAGTTAGACATCATCATCACGATTTCGTCTCTCCTTAAATCTCTTCTAAAACGTTTAACGCCTTAATCCTAATACAAAGAACTTAATTATTGTAACAAATAATCCAAATTAAGGCGACGCCTAAAGTACATCTCCCCTGCATAAAGGAAGGGAGCTTATTCGGCTGGTGTTGCCACTTCTTCTAAAGCAGGCGTTTCAGTGCTTGCTTGCAAAAGTTCTTCTTTGGCTTCTACCCAAGTAAAGGTCGCTTTTTTAAGTAGGATATTGACCACCTTTTGTGCCAAGAGTTGATCCAACAAAGCTTGACTACCATTGGGTTGACTGGACAATTGACGAAGAATCGAGCGTTCATCGGTGCCTTGGGCTTCGGCGATTTCCGCAATTTGCTGATTGAAGTCTTCTTCGGTGACGGTCACTTGATGCTCTTTTGCAATGGTCGCAAACGCCAAGCTCGTTGTGATGCGTTGAATAGCTTCATTTTTGAAGCTTTCGGTCATTTCTTCCGTACGAGTTTGTAGGAACTCATTAAAGTTTAAGCCTTGCTGGCTAAAACGTTGACCCATATCTTCAATAATCGATTCCACTTCACGTTGAATCATCCCTTTGGGCAAGTCGATTTTGGTGGCTTGCACGAGGGCATCCACCACAGCACGTTGCTTGCGGAAGGTTTCTTCACGCTCATTACGCGTTTCAATCGATTTAGCAACATGGGCTTTAACATCGGCGACGGTTTTAAAATCACCCAATTTAGGAGCCGTCTCATCGCTTAGTTCAGGGGTCACATACTTTTTAATCGCATGAATTTTGGATTCAAAGCTCACGACTTGATCCGCCAATTTAGCATCAAAGTAATCTTCAGGGAATTGAACATCAATCGTAAAGGTTACACCCACTTCTTTACCTGGTAATTGCATTGTAAAGGAATCCAAGAAATTATTATTACTTAGATCCAGCTCAAATTCTTCGGCTTTACCACCTGCGAATTCTTCGCCATTGAGGTGGCCTGTAAAATCAAGCACAATCACATCCGTGGCTTCAACAACCGTACGATCCGTCACGGTTTCAAGACTCGAAACACGCTCTAAAAGGGCTTGAATTTCTTTTTCTTCAGCATCTGCAATTGGCGTCAATTTTTCCACTTCAACCGAAAGGGCTAAGCCTTCAGGCAAGTTAACAGTAGGGCGAATATCCACTTCAGCCACCAAACGAATACCTTCTTGCAAGTTAAAATCCAATTCCAACAAACGAGGCTGAGCCACAACATCAAGCTTCTGCTCACTGATCACATCCGCAAACACGTAAGGCAAGTAACGATCCAAGGCTTCTTGTTTAATGACGTCTTCACCCACCGTTTTTTCAATCATGCGAAGGGGGGCTTTGCCACGACGAAAGCCATGGATATTCACTCGTTGCCCTACTCGGCGGCAGGCTTTATTAAACTCTTGCTGGGCTTGTTCAGCGGGTACATGAATCGTAAGTTTCACGGCTGAGGACTCAATAGGTTGAAGTTCGACTTTCATTATCATTCCTTCCAAAGCGTACAGGACGCATCAATCAACAAATACTTTATAAACAGCATAGCATAAATACGTATTTTAGGGATACTTTGTATTATTTCTTAAAAAACAGGAAAGCCCCTTGAAAAAATATAAAAAATAAGCGGGAGACGAGGCTCGAACTCGCGACATCTTCCTTGGCAAGGAAGCATTCTACCACTGAATTACTCCCGCTTACATAAGCGCTTTATTTAATTGTCCGCTATTGAAGAACGTATACAGACAAATGTCAAACCGACCCTCAACATTTACTAGTCTACCCAATCAATCTAAATATGCAAGCTTTTTTTATATAAATTTCTACATTTTTACGAAAACAGTGCCATCCGCCTGCACCTGACCTAGGTAAACCTTGTGATTATAGCCACTTTGCTTGACCTTAATCATATCCCCAATGCCCCCGTTCTGCATGGCTTGGGCATCCAAAACCAAACGAATAGGACGTGTGCTTTGATGCACTTCCACAACCAATTTCACCGTCTGATTCGCCAAAACCATAGGAGGCGTCTTAACTTGAAACTTCGTAAGCAGTTGCCCTTTCACCAAATTCGTACGAGCAATCGTAGAAGGCGGTAAATCGCTTAAAAGCAACTGGCTCACGTCTCGTAAACTAACTGTGCTGGTGACACGCTCGATTTTTCCTCGCACCATACCGCCAAACGCAATGGATTCCTTCACTTGCCACGCGGTGACCTGCTTTTGCAAAACCAAAGGCAAGACCAACGTCGTTTGATGAGTGGATTGCACCCCTTCCACCAAAAGGCTTACACTGCCGTAGCCTTGCTGAAACACGGAAGCATCCACCCCGCCGTTTAAACGAAGTTGATAGGCTTCATCTGCCAACAGCTCCAGCGATCGAAACTTACGAGTCGCCGCCACATTGATGCCTAAGACAAAATCGCAATGCTTGAGTCCCTTAGACTGGCAATAGGCTTGCGTAGAAGCGTCCAATATAGGCTTGACTTTTTCTTGCAAGTGGGGGGCATCCAGCCATTGTTCGGCAGAAGCCTCTTGTGGAAGTATTCCCAACAAAACACCCATTATAATGCCGACGACTTGCCAAGAAAAAAGGGATCGCTTTTTCACAGTAACATCCCTAGCTTACACAATTTGGTTAATGGTTTGAAGCATTTGATCGCCAGCCTGCATGACTTTAGAGTTGGCTTCAAAGGCTCGTTGGGCGGTGATGAGGTTAATCAGTTCTTCGACAATCTGCACGTTGGAGTTTTCTAAAAAGCCTTGCCCAATCGTGGTTCTTGCAAACTCGCCTTGCCCTAACTGCCCGACTATAGGATCCCCAGAGGAAGGCGTACGAGTATACAAGTTGCGTCCTTGGGCTTCAAGTCCTGCAGGGTTTGCGAATCGAGCGAGTTGGATTTGTCCGATTTCTTGGAAGTTACCCGTGGCATCACGAATACTCACCGAGCCGTTAGAACCAATCGTGACTTCGGTGGCGTCTTGAGGAATCGTCATTTGAGGGATGAGCGGGTAGCCATCTGTGGTGACGATACTGCCGTTGGCGTCTCGTTTGAAGGAGCCGTCTCTGGAATAGCCGATCTGTCCATTATCTAACTGAATTTGGAAGAAACCGTCGCCTTGAATTGCCATATCTAGTGGGTTGGCGGTTTGAATGATCGGGCCGTTAATAAAGTCACGTTGCGTAGCGGAAATACGAGTTCCTAAGCCGACTTGCACACCAACAGGGTCGATGGTGCCTTGGCTCCCTAAAGAACCAGGAGAAGAAAAGGTTTGGTTGATGAGATCTTGAAATTCGGCACGAGTCTTTTTATAGCCTGTGGTGTTGACGTTTGAAACGTTGTTGGCGATAATGTCCATGTTAAACTGTTGCGTGGTCGCACCAGTGGCGGCAGTGTATAGTGATCTTAGCATCTAGGGTTGTCTCTCTCTTTAATCGTCATTACATTGAGGAAATACTGAAAAAAGTTTCTCGATTGATATTTTATGGTTTAAAGGTATTAAGAACTTAAATAGAATCGTTCTTTTGTAGTATGACAAATTTGTTTAGGCTCTACCATAATCTAAAGGTTTAATTGGTATTATATTGTATCTGATGAAGTTTCTTCAGACTTTGGGGGAGCATCCTTCGCTTTTTTCAAGCGATACTCCGTCTCGGTCACCACCTGATTCAACCACACAGGGAAAAATCCAATAACGGCGGCAACCAAGACGTAGCCAATCGAATCAACAGGCGAACGCATATTACGAGCGGACTCCGACAAAATACGTCGAACATCCAACGATTGAAGCGTTTGAATCTTCAATTTATTTTTTGCCCAATCCACCGCTGGCAAAGGAACCTTCGAACCGAAGAAATTAAAAGATGTATTTAGATAAGACGCACCGTCTTTCTGTAAACGTTTGAGGGTGGCATCGAGAGCATCCACTTCATTCATAGCATTAGCAGAATGCGTATACATGGCTTTAAAATGCTTGACGACTTCTTCACCATGAGACGTATTTAAGACATCCAAGAGGTTTTGACCTGCTCTTAATCCTGCTACGCTGTCTTCAAGTTGAGTAAAATGTTCATTCTTTAATGTATTGAAGACTTGTGAATAGCTCAAAGGTTTACCGTCTTTCGCTTTAGGCTTGCTTGCCATGACCTTTTGGGTACACACATCAAGAAAATGTTGATAGTTCAAGGCTTTGTCTGCCATGAGGTTAAAGGCGGTAATATCGCCTTTTTGCATAGCCAAATCTAAATGCCCTTTGAAGGTGGCATAATCAGGCGTTTTAGTCGCCGCTTTTAAGTATTCAGGAATACCCTCGCCTTGTAAGGCTTGGGTTTGAATGTTTTTGTGAAGGGCGTCAATATCCTTTTGTACAATAGTTTTTAAGCCCTTTAAGTCAATTTTTTGAACATCGCTCACTTTGTCTAGATCTTTAAGTTCAAATAAACGACGAATCAAGGTATGCGGATCCGCATTTAAAGTCGCACGACGCATCGTATTCGTGCCTTGTTCAAGGGGAAGTCCGTTAATGGCATCGTCGAAAAGAGTCAGCAAATGCGTTTTAGCGGTACCTAATTCTTGCGTATGAGTAATGACTTTACGTCCGCCACTTTTAAGGGCATCTGCCATTTGCAACATAAAGCGAGCTTCCGCTTTTTCATCTTCCGAAGCATTGGGATTATTTAACACCTTCAAAAAGGCGGCATTATCTTTTTGCCATAGCGGATACGCTTGAAGGTAGTCTTCTATGGGTTTGGCTAAATTATTATTCGCCTTGTGCATAGCCGCCAGTTTAGCGAGGGTTTCTGGTGCATTCGGCGTTAAATTGTACACTTCTTCAAGTTGCGGATAAGAAATCGAATGGCTCGCCTTACGAGGATTTAACCCTCCGTGCATGAGCATTAAATTGGTGTGCTTGGTGCTTTTGCCTAAGCTGAACAAGGTGCCGTCTTTTTGCTTTTTGGAGAGCATGGCATGCTTCACAGGTTCCAACGCAAACAAGAACAGTGAAACAGACGTCACATCGCGAATAATGACATCTCGAATGGCACGGTAATCATGTCCTTCGGGCTTGCCGTCATTGTTTTCATCAATGGCGGGGGCTCTTAGATATTCAGAATGGATGCGAGCAGGCATCATGGAACCAAAGAACATGAAAATTAAGAAGGTAAGTGGCAGTTTGGGAATGGTTGCTCCAAAGAGTTCTGGTGTCTTTTCGAATTTACCGAATTCGACGCTGTCTGTCACTAAGGAGGCTATCTTAGCCGTGGTCAATTGCACCACTTTAGACGCTGGATTCGAGGTATTTCGAGCCTCTACATTCAAGCCATCTGCAAAGTTCTTGCCTTTTGTCGGAATACTTTTCACGTTATTATAGTAAAAGTGATTGAGGGCATCCGCAAAGCCGTTGCTTTTATAAGGGGGTTGATTTGACATCATCATGACGCTTTCCCTTCTTCAACAGATTTAGGACAAGCCACTTTTAAGTGCTGTCGAATCGCTTCTTTTTTACTCAAAGGCAAGCCTTCTGTAGAAACAGTGGCTTGCTTCGATTTTTCATTTGCTTTGGGTTTGTTGAGCATGACCAAACGGTTAGCAGGGTATTCTCGCCCTTTTTGAATGGCATGAGCCAAGTACCACATCCAGCCCAACATCCACACGAAAGAACCTAAGGTCATAAAAGCTTTGGTGGCTTTGGCGGTATTGAACGACTGAGCAAGGGCATCCTTTAAGTCGCCTTTACCCCCTTTTCCGAAGAAATTGCGTAAGCCTGCCACCATCAAATCACGCCCCTTGTCGATATTTCGTAAACGAGACAAGACTGCGTTTTGGGAAAAGCCTTTGCCGTTCATGGTATTCAGGTGGGTCATTTGCTTTTCCATCCGTGTCTGAGGCGAATGAATGGCGTTTACTTTTAAAGCGGTTTGTTCTGCGATGTTGTACAAAGCTTGCATTTTAGCCGTCAAAAGGGCGTGTTCTTGCCGACGTTTCTGATTAAAGAGCATAGAACCTGCCCCATGTTCAAGATCAAAGGCAAGCAATTTACCTTGAACATCCGCAATTTCTGCCACGACTTTATCTAAACTTACATTTTCCAGGTTAAGGTTCGTATTTTTATTGAGTTTGGCATGACTATTTAAAGACGCTTTCAATCCAAAAAGTTCGTGGTCTTTCAAGCCTTCTTTTAAGGTCTTTAAATGCCCATTACTCATGTGATAGTATGGATTAATCAGACCATTGCCTTGAAACTCAATCGCTACTTTATGATTCCGTTTAACAGCAGGAATATCTTCAAAGACACGTTCGACATAGCCTTTGCCTAAGGCTTCTAGGCTTTCACGATCTTGCGGACTGCTGGGCTTAATCGGTTTTTCAGACAAAAACTGTTGTACGTTTTTATGTTCTTGCGTCAGCTCGTTTTCAGACATTTGCAAGGCACGACGCCCCGTCCAACTTAAAAGCTTGTTACGACTGGCTAAAGGCACCAAACCAAACACCAAAGCAGGCACGAGTAAAGACCCTGGCGCTGCTTGTATCTCTCTTAACATTTCTTCACGCAAGTTTGCCCAATTGGCATTTTCGGCTTTTTTGCGTCTAATGTAAATCCATTTGTCTAAGCCCTTGCGTTGTTGGGCTTCAGGATCTTTTTCGGGGTCGTAAGGCACAGCTCCTCGTTGCAAGGAACGTGAAACACGAGGAAACGCCATACCCACGAAGTCTAAAATCGTAAAGTCCCAAAAGAACTGCGAGTCAATTTTAGAGGCTAATCCTGCCGCTAGGGCAGGATTCAACGTGGACGCATAACCTGCCGCGGCTAGAGTCACCAACTCAGGTGAAACTTCTAGTTTTTTGGGTTCTTCAGGCTTTTTTTGTCGTTTAAAGGGGTTGAGTCTTCGTGCTAAAGACGTTTTGGCATCTTTTTCGACGTCTGTTTCATTGGCTTGATTGGGTAAAGACGCCTGTGTTTCAAAGGCATCGTGAGGAGGGGGTTCTTGTGTCATCACGTTGGTTAAAGAAGGCATGAATGCCTTTCGCTGTTGCGACTCATCTTGTTCAGCTTTGAGCTTTGCAAGTGTATGGTATTGAAGAGATGATTGCTTAATAGACATCATACGTTGTGCAAAACCTATACTATAAAAAACCTAATAAACCAAACGATGCTTGTAGCTCCTAAAGCAAATGGATGTAACCAATTCACAAACGTTCTAAGATTCAAAGCCACATCAGTATAAAACCCTTTATGAGTAGGGATTGTGCCAAGCGTCGTTACATTCGAAAACGAGAGAAGACGAGAACACCATGATGAGAGCGTGAGGAAAAACGTTCCGTAAATATATTCAAAACATTAAGATTTTATTATACGCTATAAAGTAACTTTTGTCAAAATATGTTACAATCGATCATATATAGCCAAGTTTATAATCCCCTGTACAGGAAATTATAAACTTGGCTATAAAAACGAGAGTTTCGTGTGCCAAAACAAGGATTCTGTGTGTCGAAAAAGGCGTCGTTTTAGGCGTTCATTTCCCGATGACTCCGCATCCACAGTACCAAGCCAATCGCCAATGCCAACAAACTAAACCACTGCGACACCGAAAGTTGTCCGTCCACGAGCAACTTATCACCCCTTAGCGTTTCCATAAAAAAACGTAAAAGCCCGTATCCAAAGAAAAATAAGCTGATATTAAAGCCTTTCCACACCCGCTTCTGCGAAAAAGGGAGCATCCACACCACCAGTGCCAAAAGCCCGAAGGTTTCATACAACTGAACCGCATGCACGCCTATCCCAAACGTCGCATGGCTAGCAGGGTAATGCGCCGCAAGGGCATCGATTGCACAAGGTGTGCCGTAGCAACAGCCTGCTAAAAAACAGCCAATTCGTCCTAGTGCGACACCGAGCAAGACCCCTGGTGCAAAAGCATCAGCGAGCGTGACGATTGAATACGGCGAGCGTTTCGCCAGCAGGTAAAACGCTAAAAGACCACCAAAAAATCCACCATACAGGACCAATCCGCCCGAACTTAGCATAAATTGCAGGGGGTTCGCCCAAAATAATTCAGGGTGATAAAACGCATTCAAGCCCCGAGACCCCAAAAAAGCACCAAACACAATGAGCAAAATCCACGACGGCAAAAAGTCGTCCGTTCCCACACGCCGTTTGAGTTGCCACGCAATCAATAAGGTTCCAGCCAGCATGCCCAAGGCACATAAAGCCCCATAACTGTAAATGGTAAACGTGCCTAATTGCCATAAAATAGGGTGCATACGTTAGATTTTACCTTTATACCCGTGTTTTTAAGTGAGCCAACGCCACTTTGGTATCATCAAAATCAATGGTGCCTGTCGCTAAAATCTGATAGGTTTCATGGCCCTTGCCTGCTAAAACCACAATATCGTGGGGTTTTGCCCAATCTAAGGCAGTGGCAATAGCCGTGGCACGATCCGTAATCACCTTGATTTTTTCGGGCGACACATCCTGCAAGCCTGTTAAAATATCGGCGATGATTTGTTCAGGATCTTCACTACGAGGGTTGTCGCTGGTAACGACGACTTTATCCGCCCATTTTTCAGCAATGCCTGCCATTTTCGGACGCTTGGTCGCATCCCGATCGCCACCGCATCCAAACACGGCAATCAGCTCGCCTCCTTGGGGTAGAACGGCTTTGGCGGATTTCAGCACATTGTCTAATCCGTCAGGCGTGTGGGCATAATCGACAATGACATAAGGGTTTTGGTGAATGACTTCAAAGCGTCCATGCACGCCTGCTTGTGCTTCTAAGGTTTTGACAATCAGTGCTAAGTCAAGCCCCAAACCAATGCCAGCCCCGATTGCGGCAAGGGCGTTATAAACGCTGAACTCTCCAGCAAGCTTAATATGAAGCGACGCATTGCCGATCGGTGTTTCCACCTCAAACGAAGAACCTTCTATCGTAAAGCGAACGTTTTTGGCTCGAATCTTGGCGGAAGGGTTCTGAATGCCAAAACCTAGGATCCTCACCCCTTCAGGGCAAGCATCGACAAAGGTTTGCTGCCACGCATCATCCACATTGATGACGGCGGTTTTGCTCGTCGTGGGCTTACCTAAAGACATTCGTTTGAAAAGCTGTGCTTTGGCTTCGGCGTATTTTTCCATGGTGATGTGATAATCGAGGTGGTCTTGCGTCAGATTGGTGACGACGCCGACTTCAAAATCTACCGTCGCGGTGCGGTATTGGTCGAGGGCATGCGAACTCACTTCCATCACCACGGATTCAATGCCGTCTGCCTTCATTTCCGCCAAGTGAACTTGTAAAGCATCGGCGAGCGGGGTGGTATGACCCGTGTCCACAAAGTGATCGTCGTTTTTTTCGACAGCATCCGTATTACTGTGACGCACGCCCAAAGTGCCGATGAGTCCCACGGATTTGCCCGAAGCTTTGAGCAATTGTTCAATTAAATGGGTGACGGTGGTTTTACCGTTGGTGCCTGTCACGCCCACGCATTGAAGATTTTTCGCTGGCACGCCTTGCACAAAAGCAGACGCAAAAGCAAAGGCTTCGGTGGTATTATTGACTTGCACGACGGCAGCGGATTCTTCGCCTGTGACGGTGTAACGCCCTGCTTGCACAAAAATGACGGAGGCACCTGCTTCTAAGGCTTTGGGGATAAACTGGTGAGCATCGGCGTGGCTACCGACAAGGGCGAAAAAGAGGCTCCCTGCTTGGATGTTTCGGGTATTAGACACCACATCACAAAAGGTAGGCGACCCATCGTTGGCTCCTGAATGGAGGGTTCGTGGGGCGAGTTCGGGGGCTTCCGCTTTTAGAAAGTTCAGTAAATCTTTAAGTGCGTAAGTCATCTTTGTCTCTCAATTCATAAATAAAATCTACACAGGCTTGAAATTTCTTTCAAGCCTGCGATGGATTTAAAAAATAAACCTAGTATTGACCAAAAATCTCATGGACGTTTTTGGTAATATCAACGGCTTCATCCATAGGACGCTGCCACATGTTACGACCGAAAATCAAGCCGATCGCACCAGATTGGAATGCGGTATGCACGTTGCCGTACAATTCATCATGGCTGACTTTGGATCCGCCAGAGAAAATAACTTTCGTCTTGCTACCCGCAGCGTTTACAACGGATTGAGCTGCTTCTAAAGCGGTGTACTGCAATTCATTGTAAGGCGTAGGATAGGTGCTACGTTTTGCTTCGGAAATTTCAGGGTAGTTGACTTTCACGATGTCCGCACCGAGTTCAGCCCCTACACGAGCGGCGTACTGAACGGCGTACAAGCTGTTTTTGCCGCCTTTTTTGTCGATGTCTTTACCACGAGGGTATGCCCACATAATGATAGGCATGCCGTATTTTTCAGCTTCACGACGCACTTCACGGAATTGAGCCAAGTCTTCATCTTGACGAGGTGAACCCACGAACAAGGTGTAACCAACGGCATCCGCACCCAAGCGAACGGCGTCTTCAACGGTAGCGTTCAAAGGAGAGAAAGCTTCATCGTCAGAAGGAATGCAGGTTTTGCCGTTCAATTTCAATACCAAAGGCACTTTACCAGCGTATTGGTGATAGTATTTTTCAGCCAAACCGATTTGCAAGGCAATAGCGGAAAATCCACCAGCCATCGCTAATTTGTACTGAAATTCAGGATCGGCACACGCCATAACGTTGTTGTTGTCGTCAAAGAAATCAACAGGACCATGCTCTAAGCCTTGGTCAATGGGCAAAATCATCAATTTGCCGTTGCCAGGTCCGAATTGGTACATCAAACGCTGCAAGCGAACTTTCTTTCCTGTGGAAAGATTGAGACTGTCTAAAACAGAACTAGGTGTCGACATTACTGCTGTCATAATAAGTTTTCCTTAAAAGTTAACTGCTAAAACCCTTAGCACCCATAATCCTAACAAAAAAACACACAAACGGCAATACATTTTTCTTGAATAGTTACTTAATTTGTTTATGTTAAGCTTAATACTGAAGCAAACTCTTTGACAGGACATGAAAGAAGGATAGAATCCATGCCACACGATGCCACCAGCACGCCGCCTCACACGCTAAAAGATACCGTAAAATCGTTGCATCCTAGCCCTGAACAGGTTTTTCATCATGCCACGCTTCCGAAAGAGGCACACGTCGTGGTGGTCGGTTCTGGACTCTGTGGACTGGTTTCGGCGTTTCGCTTAGTGCAAGCAGGTGTTTCCGTCACCTTGCTGGAAGCAGGTGAACGGATCGGCGGAAACATTATGACGCACGTGTGGGGAGACTTCACCACTGAAGCAGGGCCGAATAGCTTTCCGTCTTCGTCTCGTGAGCTAATGCACCTGCTGGAAGAGATTAAATTACGACCCCTTGCTGCTTCACCGCTTGCCAAATATCGATACATCACGCTAGGCTCTTCGCTGGTGAAGGTTCCTATGGATCCTATGAGCTTTTTTCTGTCTCCCTTATTGAGCCTTTCCGCCAAGTTGAGATTGCTCCAAGAACCTTGGATTGCACCGCATCATGGGAAAGAAGAAACGGTGGAACAGTTTGTGTGCCGTCGTTTAGGCAAACAGGTGCATCAACGCTTGGTGCAACCCTTTTTAACAGGTGTTTACGCTGGGGATACCACCAAACTTTCGGCTCAAAGCGTCTTTCCTTCCCTTGTGGAATGGGAACAAACCCATGGTTCCATTGTGAAAGGTGCGTTTCATGCAATGCTTCATAAAAAGAAAGCACCCAAATTAAAAACAAAAGCCAGTATGCAGAAAAACAAACACGCCTTGCTTAATTTCCCTGATGGTATGGAATCTTTGGTGCATCGCTTGGCGAGCCTGATTGGCAATGAGCATATTCAGATCAAAAGCCGCATCGAACATTTAGCCTTTAACGATGCTCCTGAACACGGTCGTGCATGGCGGATTCGCCTTAACAATGGCGTGAAACTAGAAGCCGATGCGATTATCTTCGCCACGCCTGCTTATGCGACGGCGGATATACTTGATGAGATTTCGCCTGAAGCAGCGAGAACACTCGGACAAATTGAGTATGCCCCGATTCATGTGGTGTATCAAGCCTTCGCCTTAAGGGACGTGCAGAAACGCCGTCGAGGTTTTGGCACCTTACGAGCCTTAGAAAAGGACAACCCCTTTCAGCAGGCGTGGTTGGGCAGTTTGTGGACGTCCTCACTATTCCCCGAGCGTTGCCCTAAGGGACACTTGCTCTTGAGTCATTTTTTCGGAGGCGCCTTGCATCCTGAAGTAAAGTTGTGGGACGACGGTCGTTGCATTCGTGAAGCCAGCCAGCAAAGCCAGTGGATGCTTCAACTGAACCCGAAAGCCAAGTCCGTGCTGAATGTGGTGTATCCGTATATGCGTGGGATTCCGCAGTATCATGTAGGGCATAAAGCCAAGATTGATGCGGTGCAAGGGGTCTTCAATGCCTCGTTTGGGGGGCGTTTGCAGATCACGGGTAATTATGTGGACGGCATCAACTTGAACAAATGCGTTATTTCGGCTCAAACGGCGGTGGAGAAGGTACTTGAGGGTCTTACGACTTTGTATAGCCAAGTTTAGAGTTTTCTGTACAGTGTCTCTTCGTTGTCGCTACGATTCTCGATGTGCTTATGTACGTTTATGTATAGAAAGCTCTGCGAAAGTCCCATTCGGCGAATCTTCTGTGTCAAAACAAGCCGTTTTTTCGTTGTGTACGTCTATGTACACGCCTCAAAAGCCGTTTGTTTTTCCTTGAATCTTCATCCGACTTGAACTTTTGCAGAGCTTTCTATAGTATTTTCTATATCAAGGAGTTTAAATAAGCGTCCGCCTTAAAGAGATGCAAGGCGTCGACCGATTCGCCAGCGGTGACGTAAATCGTGGGAATCTGCGTATGGTGAGCAATCGACAACAAGGCACCGCCTTTGGCAGACGCATCCAACTTCGTGCAGATCAAGCCATCCACTTGCACGGCTTCGTCGAACTGCTTCACTTGAGGCAGGGCATTTCGTCCTGTCGTGCCGTCAATCACCAAAAGGCTCTTTAAGCTATAACGTAAATCCGTATGAGCGTCTAACGCCTTAAGCAGGCTACGCTTAACTTTCGACAGCTCTTCCATGAGCGGGGCATCCACATGCAAACGCCCAGAGGTATCGACCAAAATAAGCGTTTTGCGTTTGTTTGAATCCCTTTGCTTCAAGGCTTCTTCGATCCCTTGAAAAGCGACCGCCGAAGGAGAACTTCCCTTGCCGTCTTCTTGGGTGAAATAAGGCACCCCTACACGATTACACCACGAAACGAGTTGAGCATCCGCAGCAGCTCGAAAGGTATCGGTACCGATGACAAAAACCTGATGCTCCCTAAAGGCGTGGGCGAGTTTCGCTAGCGTCGTAGTTTTGCCCGATCCATTGACGCCGCAGAGCATCAGTACCAACACATCGTGGGACGCTAACAGAGCATTCGGATCAAAGCCTTTCGCCGTTTCGAGCAAAGGTGCCAAGGTTTCCATAATTACCGTTTGCCACGCTTGGGGATCCGTATTCTTGAGCGAAGGGCTTTGGGTGCTTAACGCTTCTAGCACCACGTGGATGCTTGCCCCGTCGACATCCGCACGAAACAAGGCTTCTTCAAGGGTTTCTAGGCGATCTTCAAAATACGCTTGCCCTGTGTCTGTGGCGTCACTGTGGCGAAACGACTCAAACAAGGCATTCGTTTTAGCCAATAATTTACCCCACATGACTACGCTTCGATTTCCGTAATGCGGACTTCTTCTTCAACAGGGGACGCTTCTGCTTCTTCAACCGTTTGGACAGGTGGATTTTTTAAATCTTGCACGATTTTACCCAAGACACCGTTGATGAACTTATAGCTTTCGGGCAACGAATACGCTTTAGCCAGTTCGACTGCTTCATTGACGGAAACGCCGTAATCTAGGTCTTCTTCATATAAAATTTCAGCCAACGCCAATTTTAGAATGAGACGATCCATTTTAATCAGACGGTCTGTCTTCCAATCGGCGGTATACGCTTCGAGCTTTTCCGTGAGGGCATCATTATGCTCACAAACGCAAGCGATCATGTGCGTGGCATAGTCTTCCACATGCGGGTCTTCCAAATGCACCAGCATTTGAGGAACCGCCAACACATTCCACACCCATTCACAGGCAAGCAAACATTTGTCTAAGCTACGCAGGGTGTCTTGCGTTGAAGGCAACGGCACCGCTACTTGTGGGGCATCAAAAGACGAGTTCAAGTTGGTGGGATGCTCAAATTCAGCGGTCATAATTTGTTCGCTCACCGATTTAAATAAATCAGCAGCGGCTTCAATATCATCTTGAGCATGAAGCACAAGGGTTTGTGCGGAAGATCGAATTAAACTGGTGAGGCTTTTGTCTTCAGCCACTTTAGCAGGTAGGCTTCCACGACTGGCTTCAAGTTGGTACAACGCCAATAAAGCAAATTTCCGAGCCACACGTCGGCCTTGTAATAGATTAGGGGAAGAAGTGGTCATGGGGACTCCAGTTTTAATTCTCAATGAACAGGTGTAATTTAAAGGTAAAGCGATTGTCAATGTCTTCATCTTCAGGTGTAGACTTTTAGAAGCTAGTTCTACATTATATAATGGATTAAACTAACAGTACTACAGACACTAATGATTTTTTCAAACTTTAGAACATAGCATAGCAAGAACATTATTGTCTCACAAGCTTTATTTCTAAGAATTATTTATTTGAATCACACACTCATTTGAACCCGCCAATCAAAAAAGGAAAATATCATGCCAAAGCCTATGAATCCTAAGACTTGGATGCAACCTTTCGCCGAATTGCTTGGCATAAAACGCCCTTCCGTCCAAGAAACGAATGAGGCTCCCAAAATAGATGTGGTGGTCGTCGCCAATCGGGATATCCACCACCCTTATAAGAATATCTTGCTCATTAAAGGAGGACAAATCGTCAGTGCAAAAACATTAGATACGCTTGAAAAAATGGGGATTTCAGTTTTAGAATGCTGTTCCATTAAAACTAAAGACGGAACAATCGAACCCTTAGAACTCAACATGTTACGTTACATTGTAAAAAAATCAACCGCTCAAAAAGTGGTACAGGCTCAAGTGTTTCAATTTAATAGCGTTGCAAGTCTTTCAAAACCTAAGGAAGAAGCTCCTTTGCAAGCGTGGCAACGGTATTTTAAAGTGTTAATCGTCGCCCAGAACAAGCGAGATCAAGAACGTTTGAGAGCCTATCTTGAATCGCAAGGGGTGTTGCCTCAGCATATTCACCCTGTTTTGCAAGCATCGATGTTTGGTTATTTGTATGAGAAATACAAGCCCACTTGTTTGATTGTGGACTTACGCACGCATGAAAACTTTTTAAAGCAAGGCATCGATGTGCTTCAATGTCCCATACATTGTCCTTTTGCTTGCCTTGAAGACACGATTTTAATCACCAATCCACCTGTCGCGTTTCATTGTGATACGGAACTCTTACAACTGGAAACCGTCTGGCAGATGCCTCACCCCCTCATGCGTCAAGACTTAGATCGTGTGTTGCATCCACTATTTAATCGCTTGCGTCGCCTTTACTTTGAGGCTCCGATACCGATGGGGACACTGTACGATAGCCAAATATAGGGAGGATAGGGAACAGGGTTTCATCCTCTCGTGTAGCATAAAACCCACCCCCATGGCTATGGGGGTGGGTTTTGCAAAGAAAAACGCTTAACGACGGATGCTTGCAGGCTTACCATCGATAAGCTCTTGAGCCACAACAGGGAACTCTTCATGTCCTCGTTTTTCATATTTATCTAACCAAGCCGAGAGCATTTCTGTATCGTGAGTTTGTGGAGTTGTTTTTAACTCTTCACGAGAAGCAAAAGAATGGGGACTTAGTAAAATTCTATTACGGCTGTTAGTTGTGTAATGATGTAAACAGTCTGCTTCTACACCAAAACAATCACGAGAAAAAGATCCTTTTTCTTTATCAAAAGAAGATCTTTTAGGGACATAATCCAAATGTTCTGTCTCATGGTTTGCAAACGTATCAACCAGTTGTGGAAGTAGTCCCTTACCTTTTTCATTTAGGACTGGGTGAAACACCTCCTCTAACGTCTTTCGGAATACAGCAGAGTCAAGAACACGTTTACCATCTTGAAATAAATGACCTGATCTCGCATGGTTGGCGTTAGTATTGGAACCTACTTTTGCTTGGGGAGCATAAGGGAGAGGAGAGGAGAGGAGAGGAGAGGAGAGGAGAGGAGAGGAGAGGAGAGGAGAGGAGATTTTCATTAACGTATCCTTTATTTAGAAAGTAACTATTTAAATTCTTATCAATATAACAAGAAGTGTTTTTATAATAGCTCGTCAAGCGAAAAATAAAAGAGCATTTTACAAAACTTTACAAAATAACGCCAATAGCGATGCTCATCGCCACAGTGTGGACAGGTGAAGCTGTTCGCCCATCTGTTTGGTGGAGGTGTTCTATGCAGGGTTCTTCATACCAATTAAACGATTAAATAGCGTCTGGTGTCTTCGTTGTCGCTCAGGTTCTCGATGTGCTTATGGTCGTCTTTGTACACTTCACACATCTGCGAGTCTAGGCTCCTAGAATCCACCTAGTCGCTATTCAATCTAAGAAAAGGTATAAGTACATTTATCCTCGTCCATTATCAAGACGAAATCTCTATAAATGTAAAGCACTTTGTATCAATATATGTCACACTAGAAATATCCTAAAGTGCCAGTATCCTATGACGATAAGACGAGTGTATCTATATCAAACACTATCATCTCTACAACGTCAAAAGCAGAATTGAGTGTGACAAAATGCCCACAACACCATTTTCAACAGGCTCTCAAACAGGTTTTAGCCCCACACCTCCACCGAATAAGCAACGGATTCTAAAAGGTGTGCGAGACATTCCCGCCCTACCACAAGTGGTGACTCAAGTGGTGGAATTACTCAATAAGCCAAGTTCCAGCAGCTCGCAAATTGCGGATCTTATTAGTTACGATCCTGGTTTGACCTCTCGTATTCTACGCATGGTCAATTCCAGTGCTTACGGCATTCCTCGTCAAGTCACCAGCATTCAACATTCCATTGCCATGTTGGGCTATAACGCTGTTCGAGGCTTGGTTTTGGGAGCTTCGATTTGTCAGATCTTTTCGGCTCCAAAGCTGGATGCCAAAGGCAACCCCACATCTAAAAAGAAGCAAGGGCTTGATTTAGAAGGGTTTTGGCAACATGCGTTAATGACCGCCTTTTTTGCCAAGCATTTGGCAGAACACTTCAAGCTCCCTGAAGCAGACGACATTTTTAGTGCTGGGATGCTCCACAATATCGGTGTTTTAGTCTTACATACGCAGGATGTGGTGAGCGATTCCGTGGTGCATAATGCCCTTGATAAAAAGAAAATTTGGCGATACGCCCCTCAAGCCTTGCCCATTGAGTATTCGGTTTTAGCATTTACTCACGTGGATTTAGGGGCGGAACTGGCTCAACGTTGGCAGTTGCCTAAAGTCATGCAAGCGGTAATGAGCCGTTACAACAGACCCATCCACACAGGTGATGAAACCGATTCGGCGGTTTTTGCCGTGGCGTTGGCTCATTATTTACTGGCTTTGGTGATTCAAGTTGATTATGATTTTTCACGTATAGGTTGCGATCAGCTACCAAATGCCTTATGCACGTTCTTTAGGCTAGAAACGGATGAAGATGTGCAAGCTTTATGCGAACATATCGCTCCGTTGCTTGGGGAAAGTCAAGAGATTATGCAGTCTTTAATAGGGGCGTAAAAAGGGATAGTCCCTTTGAGATATAACGTATTGTTACAGAAGCTCATTTTTTTAGAAAGTGAGCTTGCTTTTATTGATCTTTCGATGTACATTTACAGGTGAAAATACTCTTATTTCTCTCTCTCTTAATTCGTCCCCTCAATTCCTTATTGAGGGTTTTTTTTGCTTATTTATAGAGCGGGAGCCGATTTCAATACTGCATGTAGATCATGCACAACGTGACAGCTCCCTCTGTGTGGGTTTTTCGCCAAGTATTGTTGATGATAGGCTTCCGCCTTCCAAAATGTTTCCGCTGGCACAATTTCCGTCACAATCGAATGATCAAACAAAGCTTGAGCGACGGCTTTGCTCTGTAAGGCAATTTCAGCTTGTGCAGCCGTCGTGGTGTAAACCCCACTACGATATTGCGTACCCACATCGACCCCCTGCCTATTCAATTGGGTGGGATCATGCAAGTGCCAAAACAGCCAAAGTAACTGATTAAATGTAACAATTTTGTTGTCAAAAATAAGCTCTACCGCTTCGGCGTGCTGGGTGCGTCCTGTGCAAACATCTTGGTAGGTGGGGGCGTACGTTTCCCCGTTCATATAACCCACCGATGTTTCCAAAACACCTGCTACACCAGCAAAAATTGCCTCAACTCCCCAAAAACATCCTGCTGCAAAATACGCTTTTTCTTGTGCCATCGTGGGGACTCCTTTTTTTACTACATTGACTACAATGTTACATTAGAATCGTTAAATTGTCATACAAAAGTCATAAAAAAATAAGTTTTTTAAAATTGGGTGTTGACGTAGAAAAACGTTTGGGTGATGATAGCTTTGTTGAGAGGCAAACAGCCTTAAAACAAACGACTCGTTCATTGACAACTCAATAGTGGAAATTTTAAGACGAAAAGAATGGACATTCATTTTTAGCGAGATGAATGTCGTACAATGTTTTTGAAGTCAATTTCGGATTTAACAAAGCTGTTCACGA
>JBILSS010000013.1:0-24546 GCA_044371965.1 Vampirovibrionales bacterium | reverse complement strand
CTTAAAAGCCTACCAATTCCGCCACCGCCTCAAATTAACTCAAACGCTCTTGCTCCTATTGTGACGAATGCCACTCAAAAGCCTTTGAACAAGGAAGCTCAAAGCATCCAAGGGCTAGGCAGTCCTGCTTCGACAGAAACCCCAGCCCCTGCCGATGTTTCGCCGTCTTTATTGGGCTATATTTCCCCTAATTTCAAGACCGATGCCGCCACGCAAGGTGAAGATCCCTTGAATCCGACTAAATCGCTAGGCTTGACCTTTAGCGATGCCCCCAGTGTATCGGCGGATGATTTAATTCAAGAACTCACGAAAATCGTGCAAGATCTCTTACGTCAGAGCAATACCACGGTAGATGCTCGGCGTTATTCGATTTTGCCTCAAGGCGAAGGGCTTTCTATTGCGGACGACCCTAGTTCAATGAGTGAAGATCGTTTGAATGAACTCAAGCAAGGGCAGGGGTCTTTACAGGGTGGACTAAGTAGTGAAGACGGTGCGGATATGCTGAAAGAAGAAGCCCAACGCAATACGCCTGAAGTGCGTCGGCAAAAAGCCATGCAGATGCGTTATTATTTGGGACTGTAGGACTTTCGGCGAGAGGGGGAATCGTCATTGCGAACGTATGTGAAGCAATCTGTAAAGCCGTTTGTGGGGAGGAGATTGCCACGCTACGCTCGCAATGACGGTGTTTTTTGACTTTGACAGAACTTTTTATAAAAGGCATCTATTTTTTTTGACTGGTTTTTGATATAGTAAGGACTGTAATGCTCCTCTTCTTGGAATCGTTAAATCTAAATGAGATGCTCAAACCACGATGCTCCCTCTCTCGTCTTCTTCTAAGCTTCAATTGAATCCAACAACTCTTCCTGTGATGTCACAACGGAGTGGGGCGGATTGGTCGCATCCTGATATTCAAAAAAAAATCGCCAAGCTCGCCCAAACAGACATGTGGAAAAATTATGAAAAAGGCTTTCAAGACGCTGCCAAAGGGTTAAACTATACGGATAAGGCGTCATGGAAGACCCGACTGGAGCGTGTTGTAACTTGGGTAAAACGTTTGTGGACGCGTTTGCGTAGCGATATTATGGGCATGATTCGAGGCATCCGTGTGCATCACAAACACATTATCAACCGCTTTATGCCAGGGATTCAAGATTGGATTCACAAAGAACTCAAAACGCAAAACACGGTTGAAATGATTAGGGTGAAGGGGCGTAACATTCCTGTTCATTTTACGACCTTTCAGTTGCCTAAAGCCAAAAGTGCTGATGGCGTTCATCGCATTGCGATATTTGGGGATCCTGGTTTTAATAATCACATCTTGCAAATGAATGTCGACGGTTCCCTTGTCTTAGCCAAAGCCCAAGAACAAAAAATCGACGCCGTATTCTTCACAGGCGACATCTGCTATGCCGCCAATCCATATGACAAGAACAACGCCACACGTGGTAGCGGAGACAGCCGTTCCTTTCACTCGAACGTCGGTGCCGTCTATCACAAGTTTATCAAAAATGGAATAGCTCTTTTCACGCCAATGGGCAATAATGATGCGGATCAAGGTCATGCGGAAGCCTTTGCTAATTATATGAGCTTGCCTCGTTACTTTAAGGTGGTTGTTGGGGACAGTGAATTCTTCTTTATTGATGAAACGGTTATGTCCGCCTTAGATATGACCAAGCTAGACAAGCGATTTAAAACCACTCATTACACCCAAGAAGCCAACGATCTTAAAGAAGCTCAATTGTACTGGCTAGAAAAAGCCTTGCGTGAAAGTATGCAAGCTCATCCGCACCGAAAACGTGTTTTAGTAAAACATTTCCCTATGGTTGCCAGCAATCCTGATATTAACGATGCACATTACCTTTCTCTACGACGCCAAAGTTTGGATCCCTTCTTTGAAGATTATAAGAAATACTTTGATGCTATAATTAACGGACATGATCACTTGCTTGCCGTCAACAATATAACCCACGTCATGGGGGAAGACGGCACGCCTAAAAAATTAGAACACGTTATTCCACAATATACCTTAGGCAGTTCTTCTCACGTAGAACCCGAGTCTACTAAGTATGCGTCTATGTACGATTGGGAAAAAGTCGCCTTACGATCGATCAATACGTTAAGGCTTCCGCAAACACCAGGGGCGATATTTTCAGATTCCTGCTTTGGCATGATCGAAATTGATCCGTCTTCAACGGACGGTAAATCTTCGAATGTATGGATTAGTTTTATCAAGACCCCTACAGGTCAAAATCTACACTACCAAGGTTTACAGATTCCGATGAACCCTGGAGACGTAGAGCATCCCGATCGCTACCGCTTGCTGTATCGGAACAAGATTCAGCAACCTTTATAGAAAGCTCTGCAAAAGTCCCGTAAAACTACGAACGAGCCGTCACCAACTGCGTGGCAGGAGCCATGGGGTAGTAGTTCGGTGCCGACCAATTATAGCCGATATTGTCTAAAATACGTTGAATCTGCTGATGCAACTCTTCAGGAGCCAATTGCTTTTCCTGCAAATTCTTTTTTAAATTGCCAAGGGCATGTTCCAACTGCGAACGTTCACTAATCGCCTTAAAATGCGGTTCCAGCGTGATCAACTTGTAGCTTTCATACTGCTTTTCGGTTTCCGCATTTAAACGAGTCACTTCAATTTCTCGTAAGCCTTCCACCAAAAACTGCATGGTGCGTAACATTACACCCATGGCGACGAAAAGCCCAGCCATAATAAAACCCTGCTTCGACTGAAAGAAATGCAATAAGACCGCTTCCGTATTTTGCGGAGCCAGTGTGTTTTTAATCAAGACTTTCTTTTCCGACGTGGAACTCATCGCCTTTTTGGGATCCTTTTCGAGGGCTTGGCTCAAGGGTTCCACCACTTTTGCCATGCTTTCTCGAATGGCTTTTACCGCATAAACGCCGACGCTTGCCATAGTAAAGCCCAAACCAGCCCCCACCGCATTTAACGACCACCTTGATGCCTTCTTGAAATCCAGTGGAGCCGTCGTTTCAGGCACCTTTGGCGTAAGTGAAGCGTCTGTTTGAGTGGTTTCTTTTTTTTCGCTCGCGTTATCGTCTTTCGATTTGGCAAATTGGGCATTGCGAGGCATGGGGCTTCGGTTTTGGGGCAGAATCGCAAAATTGCTTTGCTTATGGCGAAAATCGTCTTGCTCACGAATTTTATTGGGACGCTTAACCGTCGGCGTGCATTCAAAGGGCAGGGGCGACAAGTAAGCATCCGCCGTGGGGATGCCTTCTTCTGCTAAAATCTGGCGGATTTGGGCTTCGGCATACGCATGATTGTCTTCATCGATCTGCGTTTTTGCTTCAATCGATTGTTGATACGCCGTGCTTAAATTACCCACCAAATTCGCCCGAATTTGGCTTTCTTGCCAACGTACCCAAACTTCTTGCAAACCACTTAACATATTACTGGCAAGGTAGCTTACGCCTAAAACGGCGGTGGCTCCCACGGCAGGACGTGTTAAGTGAGGGGCTAGGACTGGAATCATCATCATCAAGACGGCAGGATCCGCCAAAAAAGCGACCAATTCATTTTGGTGATTTTGGTGAGGGGCTTCATTGAAATGCTCTAAATCCTTGACGACGGTTCCTAGGGATTCCAAGCTTTTTGAGCCATTGGGTAAGGGGTGACGCATCCATAAGGGGGCGAGCAATAAAGCCCCTAACGCCCCTAAGCCTGTGGAAATTAGGAATTCGGACGGCGTAGGAATGGCGGTCTTCACAAGGCTGGCATCAGGAACTTTGGCAAGTGTTTTCGGACGCTGTTCGTTAGATACGGCAGGGCTTTCATGCCCTTGCTTCTGAACGCAGGGGCGTTCAGGCGTGTGGCGAAAAGACAGCGTTGAAAGAGGCATCGAATACATGTAGCATCCATAATATGGTTTAGAGAGTTTGGTTCAATTATACGCTAAAAAGTTCTAATGTACAGAGAAGGCATCTTCTCCTTTGGTAAGGGAGAGGATGCAGGATTGTTGCCAAGATTTCTATAGAAAGCTCTGCAAAACTCAAAAAAGACACCGTCATTGCAAGCGTAGCGTGGCAACGCTCCCTCTCACAAAGGGCTTTCGCATAGTCTTCTATCAAAAAAAGAAAAAGAGCGATAGACTTAAAGTCAATATCGCTCATACCTATGTATTCCCCCTGTATAAAATTGGGTTAGACGGGAAAGGGTGGGGATCGTTTTTTATAATGGGCTGGTCATTATCGGCTTTTATCTGGTCAATTGGCTTGGGTTTGCCGTGGTTGAGGGGCTTCTGATTGTTTCTTGCACCTTACATAAGCATTAAGTATTTCTTAAGCATTTCTGTGCGTTTTTGTAACGAAATATGTCGAAAAGGCAATTTCGGAATGAGGGAAGCCAAAATAGGCGAAATACGCTATACTGTAAAAAATCATATTGACTTAGTTTAAAAAGGAATCCCCATGAAAAAATTGAGCTTCTCGCTTTCATTAACCCTAGCCACCTTGCTTTCAAGCGTCGCTTTGGCAGGAACCATTACCCCCGTCAATCCCCCCGCCGTAAAACCTATTGCTGTTAGCTCCACGCAACTGGTCAAAGAACCTGCGACCTACCTTAAAAAATCGGTGGAATTCACAGGCACGCTTGCGGGCTTTAGCGGATTAGGACTCGACTACCCCACTGTCAAGCGAGATGTCAAAGATTATGTGACGCTTTTGGTCTATCGTGCGGATGTACCTTCTGCCTATGAAATCCCTCTAAGCGAACTGAAAATATTTGTGAACCGTAAATTGCTCAAAGACTTTAAACGCATCGGGCAAGGGGACACCGTTAAAGTGACAGGCACGGTGATTTCAACGGCTTTAGGGGATGCGTGGTTGGAAGCGTCGAAAATATCGGTACTCAACTCCGTTCAAAAAGCCGATGTCGAAGCCGAAGACGCCGAATAAAGCAGTGCTATAGGGGATATTAAGCGTCATGGCGATAGCGTCTCATCTCTTGCGATACGTATTTACAGGGCAGGCAAAGGGAGCTGAAGCTCCTTTCTTAGAATGGTGCGAAGTTCAGTGGGACACCCAATCGGGGCGGATTCTGAAACTCACGGTTTTGCATGAACATCCGCATGAAAGCGATGCCTTTCGAGTGGCGTCACGCTTGGCGATGACCCCTGCTTTTGTCAATGCTCACACGCATTTGGACTTGTGGTCGGAAGCCCCCATTGAAATCCGTGACGGCGAAAGCATGGTTACATGGCTGCAACGGGTCAACGATTCCAGAGATGAAGACACAGCGGAAGATGTGGCGGATCGTGTGAAAGCGTCGGTCGCCTACTTGCAGAAAACAGGCACAGGCACGGTCAATGATATTACACAAACCCCTGAAACCTTTGTGCAGATTGCCGAAGCAGGCTTGCAGGGATCTGTTGCCCTTGAGTATTTCCACCCAGCCCCGTGGGAAGACGATCGTTCGCCGTTGAATCCGAACGTGCTAGGGTTTTATGAACGTTGGAAGCGGTATCAACGTTTATGGCAGGAAATGGGCGAATCTAACACTTTGCTAGCGGGCATTTCGCCTCATAGCCCTTATAATGTCACCAAAAAAGCGTGGAAGGCGATCCATAATGCCCTCAAGCCCAGCGTGATTCATAGTCATCTTGCCGAATTTCAAGCTGAACTCGACTATTTTACAGGTAAAGATCGCTCAGGTATTGACGATTTGCATTTATCCACCGTGCAACGCACCTTTGTTCCCACCGATGCCTTTGCCGATTACTTGCATCCTGACTTGTGGAAACCGCAGGAGACCTTGCCGACGCCACTCGCTATTATTGCTCACGGGAGCCTATTGACACCGAAGCAGGTACAGGCGTTTTACAAGGGGCATCCGCATAGTGTGCTGGTGACTTGCCCACGTTCCAACCTCTTTTTGCATGATTGCACCATGTATACGGATGTGCCGTATGAAAGCGATATGCCTGTCATCCTTGGCACAGACAGTGCCATGAGTTGCGACAATCTCGATATTCGGGACGAACGCTTGGCGTATATGAAGCATCACGGGATTGAGATGACGGCGTTTGAAGGCTTGGAACTCTTGACTTTAAGAGCTTCTAAAGCGTTGGGGCTAGGGGCGGACTTAGGGAGTTTAGAGCTAGGCAAGCTGGCTCATGCCAGCGTTTGGGAGATCCCTGAAGGGGCGTCCCAAACGGCGGAAGCCGTGCTGGAGGCGATTTTGGATCCTGCTCAAGTGCCTTATGTGCAGGCGACGATTTTAAATGGTCATTTGAAGTCGTTTTTATAATTTTCTGATACCATTTAAACGATTAAATAGCGTCTGGCGTCTTCGTTGTCGCTAAGATTCTCGATGTGCTTATGGTCGTCTCTGTACACCTCACCCATCTGCGAGTCTAGGCTCCTAGAATCCACCTATACGCTATTCAATCGTTTAAATGGTATGAACAGGATCTATACTTCGCTATAAAATCAGAAGTAAATTTTACGCTTCATCCATTTTGACAGGGATGCTTTGTAGAGTTTGAATCGGCTCTCGTTGCAAGCGAATCGTCATCAACGCCAAGTTGTTCAGCCCTTGCATGACCATGTCTGACATCAAAAGCTCACGAGCTTCTAACGTATGACTGCCTTGGTTAAAAATACCAAACCCGCCCGCATTTTGGCGTTGCCGTAACTCTTCGGCGTAACGCATGCCTAAAGACGTATCAAATTTCTTGTCTGTGGGTGGCACAGGCTTCTTTTTTTGTGGATTCATATAAATTGCCTTGTCGTTCTTCTTTTATGAAGAGATGTTCTCCTAATGTGACGTTCAACGCCACACCCTATGTATCAGCATAAAAACAAGGCGTCTCCCTTTTTGTGCTAGAAAAAGTTCTGCCAAAGGGGCTTTACTCCCTCATGAAGGAGGCACAAGGCAAAATAGACTTTCGCACAACTTTCTATAGTAACCATTCAAAGCTTAAATTGATTGCGTCATTTTAAGCACGGTGGCATAGAGCTTCATTTGCTTCAACATCGATGCCAAGCCGTTACGACGAGTCATCGACAAATGTTCCGCCATGCCAATGGCTTCCATAAACGTCGGTTCGGTTTGAAGAATAGTTTCGGGGCTTTGGTGATTGTACAACTTCATCAACAAGGCAATCAGCCCCTTAACGATGAGGGCATCGCTGGCGACTTGAAAGTGAACGAGTCCATCGGGTTGAAGGCTGGCGTGCATCCACACTTGGCTTTGGCAGCCTGTCACTCGATACGTTTCGATTTTCAGTGCTTCATCCATGGCGGGCAAATCTTTACCAAGCTTCATAATGAACTGATAGCGATCTTCCCAATCGCTAAAGGCTTCAAAGTCTTTCACGATCTGAGTTTGTATGGCGTGAATATCTTCAGGCATTTGAGACATCCTTCTATACTTTAAATTTACAGAAAAAATTTACAGAAACGTTCGGCGAATGGGATTTTCTCTGTGCCTTCTCAAATTTTAAGCGTCAAACATTTGGCAGCACCGCCTGCTTTCATGTATTCGCTTAAGTCGGTTTGAATGTGATCAAAACCCTTCGACTTCAACAACGCCGTAAAGCGAGGCGTCGTCAAGTTCGTGACCACCGTCTTACCGATGTTCACCGCATTACACGTGAAATAAGACGCTTCTTCCGCATTGGCGACAATCCGCTTTTCTTCAGGCACATTGCTTTCAATCACCTGATTCGCATACGCATCAAAGGCTTCGGGGTGATAGATCAAGTAGCCATCCGTCAAGGGGCAAAAGCAGGTATCCACATGATAAAAGCTTTTGTTGACCAATTCCATTGAAATCACAGGGATTTTCAACAGTTCAGAAATATAGGTGTGCGACGCAATATCGGTACGAGGCACATAGCCTGCGTACAAAACGCCGTCGAGGTACAAGGCATCGCCTGCCCCTTCAAACGCCATGTCATCAGGCAAGGTCACGACATCATAGCCGTTGGCGGTAAACCATTCGGCAAAATAGGCTTCTTCAGGTTGACGCTGGGGGTACTTAAAGCGACTAATCACCGCTGTTTTACCATACATCACCGCAGCATTAGCGGTAAAAACCATGTCTGGCACATCTTCACGAGCTTCCACTAAACGGACGTCTACCTTGAGGTCGTCCTTTAAAATGTGGTACAACGCCTGCCATTGTTGCATGGCTTTTTCGTGGTTGGATTGAATACTGATGTCCATCCATGGATTGATTTCGTATTTAATGCCGTAGTGTTCGGGCGAACACATTAAAATGGTGTCGGTCATTAGACTTCAGTCGCTCCTTGTTTTTTAGCAAGTTCAAGGGCTTGGGCGATTTTGGCTTCATCATCAGATTCAATCACAAAAACCGCTTCAGACAAATCTTGGCGTTTTGGCCCGATTTTGACTTCTTTGGTGTAGCAATCCACATCGAGAGCTTCAATTTGATCCAAGAGCTTGGAAAGTACGAGTGAATCGAGGATGTGACCTCTTAATTTGAGTTCAATAATCATGGGGAAGTCCTTTTTATATTTTATACTATATATATGTATAGATGTATGTCATTTTAAAATGAAGCCTTACTTATATTTTATATTATGCCTATTCAAGATATTAAAGCAATGCCTTCTTGCAAAAGTGGCGTTTTTTTGAGAGTATACACACATATCAAATTTCACAATAACAATAAGGGGCTTCCCCATGACACAAGCTGAAAAAATCGTTAACACGCCACCCCAAACTGCCGAAGACTTTATCGCACTTGAAAAGCAATACGGGGCGAATAACTATAAGCCGTTGGATGTCGTGGTCGAACGTGCTGAAGGCGTGTGGCTCTATGATGTGGCAGGGACTCGTTACTTGGATTGCCTAAGTGCCTATTCCGCCGTGAACCAAGGGCATTGCCACCCACGCATCCTCAAAACCATGACGGAACAAGCTCAGAAAGTCACGCTGACCTCTCGAGCGTTTCGTAATGATAAGTTGCCTTTGTTTTATGAAAAACTGTCTAAACTCACAGGCTTTGACAAGGTTTTACCGATGAATACAGGGGCTGAAGCGGTTGAAACCGCCATTAAAGCCGTCCGTAAATGGGGATACACCGTCAAAAACGTGCCTGCCAATCAGGCGGAAATCATCGTTTGCACCGAAAACTTTCAAGGTCGCACGACGACCATCGTGAGTTTTTCGACGGATGAAACCGCTCGTGGGGGCTTTGGACCCTTTACACCTGGTTTTGTCATTGCGAAATACGGCAACATCGAATCCATTAAAAACGCCATTACGCCGAATACGGTAGCCGTTATGTTGGAACCCATTCAAGGCGAAGCAGGCATTAAGTTTCCACCCAAAGGGCATTTAAAAGCCTTACGTGATTTATGTGATGCTGAAAATATTCTGCTAGTGTTGGATGAAGTTCAAACAGGCTTGGGACGTACAGGCAAGCTTTTTGCCTTTAATCACGAAAACATTCAGCCTGATGTGGTGACGATCGGCAAAGCTCTTTCAGGTGGATTCTACCCTGTTTCCGCCGTGCTAGCGACCAAAGAAGTGCTAGGCGTTTTTAATCCCGGTGAGCATGGATCGACGTTTGGGGGCAATCCCTTGGCGTGTGCTGTAGCGATCACGGCGTTGGACGTCTTGGTGGATGAAAAATTGATTGAGCGTTCAGCGGAATTGGGCGCGTATTTCTTAGCGAAGCTACAGACCTTGACGCATCCTGTGATTAAGGAAGTGCGTGGCTTGGGCTTGTTTTTAGCGATCGAATTGAATGAGAAGGCTCGTCCGTATTGTGAAACCTTATTTAGGGAGCATCACATTTTGGTGAAGGAAACGCATGAAAACATCATTCGTATCGCACCGCCTTTGGTGATTAGCCAAGACGAAATCGATCAAGCCTTTGAAGCCATTGCCACCGTCTTTAAAGTATAAAAAACGATTAACGCTTTCTTAGATCGAGGCGGAACCTATACTTGGTTCCCAACTTGGTGTTGATTTTGAACAGGGTTTTATCGTCCACATTCCACTTGGTAAACGCTTCATGTAAGCCCCCTATAATTGAGTCGATATGCTCAATATACAGCATGGGATGATGACGCATGAGCGTTTTTCTCAAGTCTTGCTGATTGATTTTGCTGTGTGAACTCATGCCATTTTCGGCTTGACGATAATAAAACAAGGTTTCGGGTATTTGAAAGACGCCTGCCCCCGCTTCAATCAGTGAAAGCCAGAACTCCCAGTCTTCCCAGCCTGATCTCATGCTTTCTTTGTAGCCCCCAACCTTTGCCCAATCGCTTTTGCGAAACATTGCCGTGCAAAAGATGCTATTGCGTACCAAAATATCGGGAAACCGATACGCAGGGAGCTTCCACGGACCTGTTTTCGACCCAAAAAAGTCCGCTTCACAATACACGATCCCCATTTTGGCATCGGCATCTAAAACGCGGACGGCTTTTTCAACGTAAGTGGCGGCAATTTTGTCGTCGCCGTCCAACGGTAAGATATAGGAACCTGACGCTTCTTGAATCCCCAAGTTACGAGCATGTGAAACGCCCTTATTCTCAGAATAGAGAATGCGTGTTTTCGGCGGAGCATAACCTTCTAAAAAGCGACGAGTTTCCCCATCGGTCGAACCATCATCCACAATAATAATCTCTAAATCATCGTAGCTTTGAGCCAACACCGATTCGACGGCTTCTTCAATATATTTACCTTGATTATAGCAAGGTATAATCACAGAAACATGCGGGGACATAGGCATCCTTTTTCTAAGAACCCAAACTACTTGGATTTGTTTTGCGGATTGGGCAAAATCGTGTTACGCAAAACCATGCCTGATTCGGTGAGCGAATCTAGCGAATGGCGGAGGTTGGCATCTAACTGCTTGCCTGACTGCTTCAAGGCTTCTTGGCGTTGATTCAAAGATTCCAGCAAAGCCGTACGTTCTTTAGCGAGGTCTTCACGTTTTTTAAGCAAGCTTTGAATATAGGCATCGCTTTCTTTACTGCCTTGCGAAAGGATGCTTTCAATTTCCGTATTTAAATCGATTAAGGCGGTATTTAGGGAGTCGGCTTTTTCGTTCAAGGCTTGAGCGTAAGCGTTGCTAACAGGGTCGCCATTTTGGAACTTGTTGGCTTCTTGTTGAGAGCATCCTGCAAGGGTGAAGCTTAAAAGCATCAATACAAGAACGAGGGATTGCGAGGCTTTTTTAAACATGAGGAAACGTCCTTTGGAATTAGGGGGAACATAAAGTGGGGGTATCTGTATAGTATACCCAAAAAATAAAAATAGGTCATTTCTTAAGACTAACGTTAGAAAATCATATTTCTTATACCATTTAAACGATTAAAAAGTAACGGCTTGTTATTTGAATCCGCCCATTTGAACGTCAAACCACAGCATTCTTCGCTTGACGAGCCTGCTTCTCTTCCGCCTTTTTCGCTCGCCACGGACGCGTCAAACGGATCATTAGCATCGGCAAAATAGCATACAACGCCGAACCAGCGAGGATTCCTCCCAGTAACTCAACATTCTTTTTCCCCCCAATACCAGGAATATGCGTGTCGTCTTTAATGTGCTTGTCCAAAAAGCCTTCTACCGCATTGGGGAAAAGCACGTTGGCAATGCCGTAAGCCATGCCACGTATCGCAATTTCCGTTTTTTCTATATCATCTCGAGAGTAAATAGACAGTGCCATATAGGTCGGTAAAGCAAAGACCAAGGCAACCAACAAACGACTCCCTTTTGTCCAGTCTCCATTGGGCAGTATAAACTCATTAACCAGATCCATTTTCCCCTGTTGTTCCGCATATTTTTCGGCTCCAAACAGGTTACTCATCAATTGGTTTGTGCCTTGTCGCAGCACTTTTTTGACGCCAGCTTCTTCTGCCTGCTCTTTCCCCAAAGCTTTTTCAAGTAGTTTGGGTGTATCTAAATGGACTTTAGGCATCTTCCAATTATGTTTCATGCCCATTAAACCCAAGCCAAACAAGCCCAAGGCAGTGGGCAACATAATCGCAAAGTCTCGTTTGGAAAGCTTGATGTATTCCGCCATGCGTGCCTTCACCAAATCCTGATGCGTTTGCGAATTTAGACGTTGATGCTTGTCTTCTTTCGATTCTTCCGATTTTTTTTGAGTCTTCTTATTTTTTAGATTCGTTATTTTGGAAAACTCGACTTCTTGCGTACGTTTAAGGGTAATCATGTTTCGCAACAACGGCGTAAAGAACTCAATGCCTGCCAACCACGCAAACAACGGAGCCGACAACGCAAAGTTTTTCCACATTTTTTGGTCGTGCGTGAGTTCTTTCGCCACGCCTTTACCTAGATCTTTACCCCAAGACTCACTAGGTTTTTTGAGTAATGCTTGCATGCCTCTGTTAATTAAAATCGAAATGCCAAAGGCGTTCAAGGTTTCAGCCGCTTGAAAAACCCCTTGATCCACCGCTTCATCAGGACTCGACGCCGACGCCACCATGGGTAGATTAGATCCCAACACTTCTTGCGACGTCATTTCAAGCATCGGGTGTTGACCGATGTAAGTCAATACTTGTTCTGTAATCGGAATTCCTGCCCCTTGACGTTGCAAGATTGCCCCTTGCTTCGTTTTTGGCAAAGCAGGGATGTTCGTCAATTTCGATGAAGACAGAAAAGCTTCCATTCAACTACTTTCAGACCTAAAGGGTAATTTACGACTAATTAGATAAAACACTATAAAGCTCAAAAAATGCGAGCGTCTATTTATTTTATAAGAAACATGAATCCATGGCGAATGGTTTTACATTTGCCTATGTTTTCGCTATAGTGAATGTAGAAATAACGCTTGATTTTTATTTTTGGATAGTCGTAAGTGGTTATGCTGGTCGTTGTCAGAGACCTTTGCTCCGCCAAAGGTCTCCAACACCTCTAAAGGCGGCTTAAGGGGCGGCGGGGGAAGGGACGTGTTACGTCCTCCCTTCCCCCCATACTGCCCCCCTTAAGAATCCCCAGCCCCCCTTCCCTCCCATTCCGAACCGTCATTTTGAACATCTTTTGTTTGTTTCTAATCTTTTAATATCGCAATACACAACATAAGGTTTGATAGATATGATGATGATGATGATGATGTTTATTGATGAAGTGACCATAACCGTACAAAGCGGAGCAGGCGGCAACGGTGCCATCTCGTGGCGGAAGGAAAAATACGTCCCCTACGGCGGGCCCGCAGGCGGTGACGGCGGGCGTGGCGGTAGCGTCTATTTTGAAGCCACCGACAATATGCAAACTCTGCTAGATTTTCGCTTCAACGCACGCTATGAAGCCAATACAGGCGGTAAAGGTGCCACCAAAAACATGCACGGCAAAGGTGCCGAAGACCTCGTACTACTCGTACCCTGTGGAACGCTGGTGAAAGATGCCGAAACAGATCTCCCTGTGGCGGATCTTTCCGAAAAAGGGCAACGCTTCCTCGTCGCCAATGGCGGACGGGGCGGTCGTGGTAATGCCCGATTCGCCAGTGCCAACAACAAAGCCCCCCACTACGCCGAACCTGGGGAAGCTGGCATCACCCGAAATATCACCCTAGAACTGAAAATGCTCGCCGATGTTGGACTCATCGGCATGCCAAACGCAGGCAAATCTACGCTGATTAGTGTCTTGTCTTCCGCCAAACCCAAAATCGCCAACTATCCCTTTACCACGCTTGAACCGAACTTGGGCGTCATGCGTAAGGAATCAGGCGACGGCATCGTGCTGGCGGATATCCCTGGTTTAATTGAAGGCGCCAGCGAAGGCGTCGGACTGGGGCATGCCTTTTTGCGTCATGTGGAACGTTGCCGAGTCCTGCTCCACCTTGTGGATGCCACCGCTCAAGACGGCGGAACGCCGCTGGACAATTATGCGATTATCCGTAATGAGTTGGCGTATTATAGCCCGTCCTTAGGGCAACGCACCGAAGTGATTGTACTCACCAAGGCGGATGCCATGGACGAAGCCGACTTCAACGAATTGCTCGATGCCTTTAGAAACGAAACGGGTAAAACCGTATTTGGCATTAGTGCTGTTGCTAAAATGGGCTTGGAGCCGCTTAAAAAAGAAATGCTCGCCTTGCTGGATGCCATTCCCCCTGAAACGACGAAGATCGAGCTGGTGGAAGACACCAAGGCCGTCGCCAACGACGATTCCTTCTTTGAAATTGAAGTCGTGGATGAAGTAGAAGGCGTGTTTGCCGTGCATGGAGGCAAAGTCGAACGCTGGTTAAGCATCACGGATATTGCCAATTATCAGTCCTTGAGCCGTTTTTGGCACGTGTTGAAATCCATGGGCGTGTTCAATGCCTTGGACGCTCATGGGGCGAAAGTAGGGGATACGATTGTCATCGGTGCCGAAATGTTCGATTATATGGGGGCAGACGGTGAAGCGAGTGAAAACGACTTTGACCGACATCGTGAAGGGCGTCAACCGTTGGATCATGGCTTGGACTTTGGCGATGAAGAAGCCGACTTCGATGAAAACGAAGGGCAGGTCATTGAGCTGAATTTGGACGACTGGGAAGAACTGCTCACCCACGACGATTCAGACCTCGGCGACTTAGATGCTTTGGAAGCCGTTGAAGAACGTTTATAAAGAGGTTTTTTATTCGTCCATTTTTCTAAGTTTTTTGCTGGCTTTTTTCAGAGAACTTTCAATCTTATTCACAGGCTGTTCAGCCTGTGGTAAGTGTTCGGGCGACTTGCCCGTATTCTGTTGCACCATTTTTCGCACTTCTTGCCCCACCTGCTTGTGAGCATTTTCTAACAACGCCTGCCCCACAATGTTACGGCTCTTAATGCGTTCTTCGGTTTGGGTGACTCTAAATAAATTCGCCGCTAGCTCCGTACGATTCATCGTGTCATAAAGCTTGCTTGCAGGAATGTCTCGACTTTTTGCTAGCTTATAATTCGGTTGATTGTACATACCAATCACCCCCGCTTGACTAAAGCGAGCGTGATCTTTACCGTCGTGTTTTTTAAAGGTTTTATTGAGATCGGTAAAGGCTTCCTTGAGTTGCCCTCGGATGCCAAAACGCTCTAAATCTTCAGGACTTAGCGAATCTTGAAACTGTTCAACCGTTTGAGCAAAAAAGGTTTGAGCCTCAATCACTTCAGGATGTTCCGTATTGCCGTTCATGGCTAAAATAAAACACGCAAATCGAGACAATTTATAATCTTCAACAGTATAATCGCCGTCTATGTAGTCGTAGTATCGAAACTCTTTGTTGAGGTCAAACCATTCTGAACGTAAGTAGATTTGTTGCGTCTTGCGAATCAGCTTGTTGAAGTCGTCCCAATCATCATAGCCCAACACGGACATAAACTCTCGTGCAGACCACCATGTACTGCCGTTTTCTTTGGCAAGTGCTTCAAAGCCTTTTTGTTGTTCGTTGGACATTATATACGCTCCTTGTGAGTTTATATTCCATTATAATTAAAATAGACGTTTTAAGCAAAGTCACCTATGGAACGTTACAAAAAGGGTGCGTTTCACGACGACGACTTTATTTCACGAGCCTTTTTTGCTATAATGGGTTCATCTGTTGGATTTCTTCTCAAATCAAAGAAAGGAGGCTTTATGTCGATTCACCAAACGCCTGAACGTGATGCCTTCACTCCAGAAGCCAAAGACCCCACCTTGTACACGCCGAAAAAAGTCACCGTCAAAAGCCTGAAGCAATTCAAAAATCGTGAGCAACCCTTTGCTATGCTCACCGCTTACGACTATTCTACCGCCAAACTGCTCGATGATGCAGGCATCGAAACCTTGCTCATCGGCGATTCGCTGGCGATGACCGTCTTGGGGCATCCCAATACGCTAAGCGTCACGGTGGATGAAATGCTCCACCATGTGAAAGCCGTCAAGCGTGGCACGCATCGTGCCTTTGTTATTGCGGATATGCCCTTTATGTCCTACCATATTAGCAAGGAAGAAAGCCTTCGCAATGCAGGGCGGTTCATTCAAGAAGGCGGAGCCGATGCCGTCAAATTGGAAGGAGCGACCATCGAAACGCTGGAATTGATCGAACGCCTGAGCGAAATCGGCATTCCTGTGGTGGGGCATTTGGGACTCACCCCGCAATCGCTCTTGAATTTGGGTGGGTACGGTATGCAAGCGAAAACGGCTCACACGGCGTACAAACTCATTCAAGAAGCTCAATCCCTTGAAAATGCAGGATGCGTCGCCTTGGTGCTGGAAATGGTGCCGAATGAAGTCGCCAAAATTATCACCGAACGCTTGGATATTCCCACCGTAGGCATCGGGGCAGGGCCTGCTTGTGATGCCCAAGTCCTCGTGATTGACGATATTCTCGGGCGTTATGGAGGCGTGAACCCTTCGTTTGTCCGTCGATACGCCCCCGTCGGGGAACTCACGCAAAAAGCAGCGACCCAATTTAGGCAAGATGTGATTGAGCATCACTTTCCGCATTCTGAAGCCGAAAGCACGCCTATGGATTCGGGTGAGCTTTTCGCTCTGCAACAGATGCTAGACTTGCATCATGGACGCCTTTCCTAGTGGTGAAAAGACGTTTAGATGAAACCCTTCTTGAACAAGGCTATGTGGAAAGCTTGCCTGAAGCCGTCACACTGATTATGACGGGCAAAGTTCACGTCAATGAACAACTTGTCACCAAAGCAGGGACGCTCATTCGCCTCAATCACGATGTCATTCAGGTGAAGCAAAAACAGCATCCTTTTGTCAGTCGTGGGGGCATGAAGTTGGCTCACGCCTTGGACGTTTTTTCGCTGGATGTAACAGACCGCATTGCGGTGGATGTCGGGGCATCCACAGGGGGATTCACCGACTGCTTACTTCAAGCAGGGGCGTCTTGCGTGTATGCGGTGGATGTCGGCAAAAACCAGTTGCATAGCAAACTGGTGAATGACAAGCGGATCTTCAATTGGCAGGGCGTCAACGGCAGGAGCCTGACGCAAGCGAGTTTTCCGTCTCATGTTCAACCCAGCATCGGGGTGACGGATGTGTCTTTTGTGTCCTTGCGAGCTATTTTACCGCCCTTGTGTGGGAGCTTGCATCACTCGGCGGAGGCTCCATCGTGGGTGGTGGCGTTGTTGAAGCCTCAGTTTGAAGCGGAATATGAGTTGAGTTCTGTTGAAATGAAGGCGTTTAACGGCGTAATTCAAGACGAAAACCTACGACAACGCATTAAAGACGCCACGCTTACGGATTTGCAAAACGCTTTGGATGGCTGGCATTTGGCAGGGGTGGATGAATCGCCGATTTGTGGGGCAAAAGGCAACCTCGAATACATCACCCTGTGGACGCCGTTGTAAATGCCCTGTTCCCTCTCCTAATTTCAGGAGGGTGAACAGAACCGAAGACACACAAAAGGATGAAGATTCACCCCGAGCTTCGTCCAATCCGCAGAAAAATGGTATAACACGTTATTTAATCTTTGAATTGGTATTAGTCTTTGGTCTTTGAGATAAAAGCTGTAAAATCTCTTCACCACTCTCATTTGTAACTTTGACAGGCACGCCTGCTTGATCTAAGCGAAACGCCATTTCTTCAGCTGCTTTGTAATCTTTAATTAAATTGTTGTTAGAATCAATTTGGATATTGTCCCAACGCCCTACATCTTCTGGCTCAACACCACTGGCATAGTGAGCATTCCACTCTGTTCGAAGATGACTCCCTTCAGGTACCAATTGTCGGGCTTTGTCTTCAATAGAAAAACGTGCCACGTGCGTGCGAGAAGGATTGAAGTTAAGAAGTTCTGATGTTCTTAGCTTGCTAGCATTGACTTTTTCTAAATAAGGACTTACAAAACTTCTAGTAAAATCGGGTTGATAATGTTTGGAAATGTCTTCTGTTAGGTCACGTGTTCCATATTTAAAAGCAGATCCAACAGGTTCAAAAATCTGCTTTCCTTCCTTCCGTATAAAGGTTTCGAATAAATTATAATTAACATTCACCATGACTGTTTGTCCTTCTCGTTTGATTGATTCGCTTAAATGCTACACATGTCTTCCTGTAAGTATAAAAACCAAGTCCCTCAAAATTTGTGCTAGGGCGTGTCGTCTGTACACGATTCCCCTGCGTGCTGTAAGATTTTTAAAAATGACGCTTGACCCTTGACAAGTGGGCTGTGGATTGTCTACAATTAAAGAAGCAATCCAACCAATGTAGCGTGATATTTGAAGGAGTCCACAATAATGTCGAAGAAGAATAGTCCATTTCAATGGCTTTTAGGCATAACGCTTGTGTTGAGCGTTTTAGCGGTCTTGTTTTTCTTGCCAGAAAACACGGCATCTGCGGCGGATTCGATCAACTTGGAAAGCACGTATTCGCAAGCCAAAACGGCATTTGCTAGCGGAGACAAAGGCAAAGCCGTGCAACTCTTCACCAATGCCGCCCAAGCAGGGCATGCCGAATCGCAGTATCAATTGGGGCTGATGTACATGAAGGGCTGGGGCGTAGTTCGTAATGTGAAAGATGCCTATCGCTGGTTGAGCTTGGCGGAACAGTCGGGGCATAGTTTAGCAGGGCGCGCGAAAGATACCCTCGTTTCGCAGTTGGATGCTGAAACCCGTCGCTTGGTGGAATCGGGGAATTAGGGTTATCCTAGCGTGAGATTGACGGCAACGGCATCAATGTGGGCTTTTAAAGGCGGGTACTGAATGAGGTCATACGCATGAAGATCCACCTTAACAGGTAAGTGGCTCTCATCAAAGAGCGTCCACAATCGGTTGACTAAGGCGTCGTCTATGTTGCCGTAAAGCACCAAGTCGATGTCTGAATAAGGCTTATACGTTCCTGTGGCTCGTGAGCCAAAAAGGGCAATTTTTTCGATGGGTGGGAAAAAAGGGCGTAAGACACGGCTTATCTCTTCGATGTTGGCGTCTGTTAATCCGTGGGTCATCGGCTCGGATTCTTCAACAATTCTTCAAGCAACTCGGTGTACAAATCGCTAATGATGCGTAAGTAGTCTTTTTCAATGGCATCAATGACGGCTTCAAACTGCTTGAAATCATAGGTGTGAGACATCTTATTTCGGGCGTCTAAGGCGTTTTGCCATAGTTCGCCGTCATAAATCAACTTGGCTTCAAAGGCGTTTAAAATAACGCTTCTTGGGGTTATTTTGTCTAGCACAACGTTTTGAAACTCAAGGTAATCTTTCATCACCTTCCATGCCAATTCCATGGTGTATTCAAAACGTTGAATAATGCCTTCTTTCTCAAGCTGCGTAAGCTCTCGCTGTTGACGTGTTTCCATGGCTTCGCTAAGGAGCAAGTAGGCTCGTTTGAAGTTGTCGAATCGATACTGCCAACGAGGGGTTGTAGAATCTAGCATGTGAAAATCCTTCTTTAGCGTTATTGTAGCATCAAAATTGCCTTCTCGTATTATTTTGTATCTATGATAAAATAAAAAGATAGAGATTCGAGAAGCCTTGAGGTGCCTTTGCTTATGACCTTCTTTAAAAAATCGTGGAAGTCCTTGACCGCATGCCTGCTGGGTATTTACGGCATTGTGAGCATCGGTTTGATGCTACCCCCTTCCGTACCTGTGGACGCCCAAGCCGCTGAACAATTTTTAGCGATGGGAACAACCGTTGTCATTGAAGCCAACGAACAAACGGTGGATCTCAAAAATAACATTAGCTATTTTAAAGGCAATGTGATTGTCAGTTCAGGCGAAACCGTGATTAAAGCCCCTCGTGGGAAAGTGCTGATGGATGCCAACGCTCAACCTTCGGTGGCTCGCTTTGAAGGAGGCGTCACCGTTCGCAAAGGCAAGGATTCGCTAAAATCTAGCACGCTGATTTTTGATTTCAAAAAAGAAGCCTTCACCGCCAGCGGAGGCGTGGATACAGCCATTACGCCCCAAGGCAAGTCACCCGTTCGCATTCAATCCAGCACACAACAATACTTAAAAGACCGTTCGCAAATGCTCGCTTCAGGCAATGTACGCATCACCAGTAGCGATGCCAACGCCACCGCAGGGCAAGCCTTATTGGTACTTGGACCAAACAATTCGGCGGATCGCATTACCTTTACAGGCGATGCCAAGCTCCACCAAAAAGATGCCGATGTGTACGCCCATCAGATTATTCTCGTCCCCAAGCAGGACGTCTTCATGGCAGAAGGCAACGCCTTTACCCGAGTCATTCAAGAAGGCAATCCCAAGCCGATTATCTTACGTTCGGCGTACCAGCAGTTTGATCGTAAGCAAGGCATGCTCATCGCCAGCGGTTCGGTGGATCTGGACTTTGAAGACTATAAGGCACGAGGGCCTAAAGCCGTCTTTTACATGAGCAAAGGCAGTCGTATGGATTTGGAGCGAGCCGTCTTTTCAGGACGCCCAACGCTCAACGAAGGCAATATCCGCCAAGTAATTGCCGATACCATTGAAGTGACGATGAACCCTCGACACTTTGACGCTCGTGGGAATGTGAAAACCAAGCTCGTGCAGAAGCCCAAGACGCAATCCGCCAGTCGCACCAGCAAAAGTATGAAAAACGGTGTCGCCAGTTCCGCTAAAAAAGGAAGGCCCGTGACGGAAGAAGACGAATACGACGCCAAAGCCTTTGATTTGGGGAACTTTGAAACAGGAGAGGCGGATCAAACATGATGAGCCTTGTCGCTGAACATTTGAAAAAATCCTACGGTGAACGCAACGTGGTGGATGACGTGAGTTTTACGGTGAACCCTGGAGAAGTCGTGGGCTTACTTGGTCCAAACGGCGCAGGCAAAACCACGAGCTTTTACTCCGTGGTAGGGGTGATTCGTCCTGATGAAGGGTCGATTACGATCGACAAAGTGCCTGTAGAAAAGTTGGCGATCCACGAAAGAGCCGCCCTCGGTTTGGGGTATCTACCCCAAGAAGCGTCCATTTTTAGAGGGCTTAGCGTTGGTGAAAACTTGGATTTGGTGCTGGAATTTCAGCTTGCGTCAAAAAAAGAACGTGACGCACGGCGGGATGCCTTGCTCGACGAATTCGGCATTTTGAAATTGAAAGACGCCCCTGCCATTAAGCTTTCAGGCGGTGAACGTCGCCGTTTGGAAATTGCTCGTGCGTTGGCGGCGAATCCCAAATACCTTTTGTTGGACGAACCTTTTACAGGCATCGACCCCATCACCATTGAAGAATTACAAAAGCTCATTGCTCACTTGCAGGAACGGGGTTTAGGTATTCTGATTACGGATCACAATCCGCAAGCCACCTTGAATATTGTGTCTCGTGCCTATGTGATGTTTGACGGCAAAGTCATGTTTCACGGCAATAGCCAAGAAGTCGCCCAAAGCGATTTGGTGCGTAAAAGCTATTTAGGCGAAGGGTTTTCGATTTAATGATCCTGCTGATTTCAAAGGTGGAAGGCTATTTAATACGTCCCTTGGTGCTAAATGTGCTGTTGGGCGTCTTGATTTTTACCTTGATTTGGATGGCGCCCGAAGCTTTTTTCAAGGTCGTGCAAGCCATTCAAAATGGGGATATTCCACTAAAAGAAGGCTTGGCTGTGCTGTTCTTGCAAGTGCCTGATATTATGATTCAAGCCCTGCCGATGGCAAGCTTAATGGCAAGCGTTTTTTTGGTGCGTCGCTTAAATCAAGATTTGGAATGGGTGTCGTTTTTTGCCTTGGGTGTGCCGTGGAACCGTGTGATCCGTCCCTTTATTTTCGTAGGACTACTGCTTTTGGGAGCCATGGTCTTCATCCAAAACGTCTTAATGCCTTTGAGCTACCCGACGCTGAAAAAAATGCTTTTTCAGTACCACATCCGCTCAAAAAGTCCGATTAGTGCCTTGGTGTCGCTTGATGCAGATACCACAAATACGCATCCAAATCTTTTGCTGATTGGCGATATTAAGAGCAATCATCAAGCCAATGACTTGCTCTGGCTGGAGTTTTGCTCGCAAAAGCTAGAAAATGGAGCGTCTTCGGTGAAGCTCTGCCGTTGGACAAAATCAGGACGCTTAGAAATTACCCCCTTATCCACCGCCAGCCTTCAAAACAATCGTCGGGTGACGATTGAAGCGGGGGGGCAGGTTTCCAATGTGGATCGTCACGCATCGCTTGAAGCCAACAGCTTTGCATCTTTAAAGCCCTTGCTCGACGTGATGAGTGAAGAACCGAAGGGGCAGACGGTGAATGTGTTGCTCAAGGCTCGCAAGGTGTTGCGTCAGTATCGCCAGTGGCAGACCCTCGGCACGGTGGACAATCACTTGTGGGATCGCATTGCAACGCCTTTGGCTGTGCCGTTGCTCATGCTTTTGGGGATCCCCATTGCGTTGGAAGAGCCTCGTAAGCGGAGCATTCAACCCTTGACTTTAGCAACGTTGGCGTTGTTTGTGTACTTGGTGTCTAAACCCTTGGCGACGCAACTCGCTAGCACAGGGGTAATTCATGGAGGGATTGCCGCCTTTTTCCCTGTCGTGCTGTTGTTGATTTTGTATCTGATTTTGCGTCGTATTAAAAGCGTCTAGCATGCTTTTTTCTTCACACGGGTTTATAATAGTGTATCTCTTTTTCTCTTTTAGTATAGGATTTTTCTATGACTTCAATCGCCTCTAATACCCAGGTATCTCAAGCTTCTTTTCCTTCTAAGACCCAAGTCGTCGAGAAAGAAGACACGCCGTCTTATAAGACGTATCCCTTTGCTTTGGGGACAAGTGGTCTTGTGCTGGGGGGCTTAGGCGGTTTACTTAAAACAAGCCTAGAACCTGATGTCTATTCAAAAACAGAAGCCAATGGCGAATCCAAGCGTTTAGCCGTGAAATATAGCCAACAAGGCAATAAGCCTTTGGCTTATGCGACTTACGATCATTATTCCGCAGGTGCTGATGGCAAGAATAAAACCTATCTTGGAGGTACGGCTCAATTTCAAACTCATGGGACTAAATATCTCGCTGAAATTCCCTATTACACCACCGATTCTAAAGATTTAAAGACACTTTCGTATGAAACAGCTTCTTGGAATGCTGGGTTGATACGGAAACGTGAACTTGGTGTAGAATCCCCTCTGCTGTGGTGGACACAAACCACAGTAATGTTAGACACGTCACTTGTTAACATGAAATTAAAGAAGCCTATAGAACTTGAAGGCAAAACGTTTCATACGCTTGAAATTTTTCATGAAGGTTCCATGTCTAAAAAAGCACATATTTTACTCAAGGGATCTCCAATAGAAGGAAATCTAAATAAAACAAATCGTTTGGTGTTGCAAGATGCAATAGAGGTGGCTCTTAATGAAAAAGGTGAGATTCACAACGCCAAAATAGACGCCTTAAACGGTTTGCCTGTGCTGTTTAAAGAGCCATTGCCCGACATGAAAAATGTGATGAAAGACGTGCCTGCTTATGTCAACAAGTTAAAAGCAAGCTTAGTGAAAGAAGAGAAAGCCTTCGGTAAAAACATTTTCTTGGGGACTTTGGTCACAGGTGGGTTGGGTTACGGCTTGGGCTGGTTCCTAGACTGGAAGAAGCGTCACGATCGTAATACCAATTAAACAATTAAATGTCGTGTTGTCTCTTCGTTGTCGCTACGATTTTTCTGTTTGGTTATGTACGTCTATGTACACGCCCGCACAAAAAAATCTAGGCTCCTAGAATAGCCTAACACGCTATTCACTCGTTTAAACGGTATAAAAAAGTCGAAGCCGAAAAAGCATCGACCACCCAAATAAATCACACCGCATAAAAATATGCCCACAACGAGATTCGAACTCGTGGCCTCTCCCTTACCAAGGGAGTGCGCTACCACTGCGCCATGTGGGCAAACAAAAACAACCGAAAAAATAAAAAAAGAAAAATGGGCAGGGTTGGATTCGAACCAACGTAGCCGAAGCAGTGGTTTTACAGACCACCCTCATTAACCACTCGAGCACCTACCCATTTAAAATTTTAAAAGTACAAATTGCTGGTGATAGGAATCGAACCCACAACCTACGGTTTACAAAACCGTTGCTCTGCCAATTGAGCTACACCAGCTTGAAGTGGGCAGAAAAACGCATCAAAATCCGACGAAAACAATCACCAAATCTCTCAACATCTATACTTTAAGAATACCGCATCAAGCAAGGGTGTCAACCCTTAAGGGACAAATAACCTCCAAATGATTGAAGATCGTATAGGCGGATTATAGGAGCCTAGATTTTTTGTGCGGGCGTGTACATAGACGTACATAACCAAAAAAAAAAATCGTAGCGACAACGAAGACGCCAGACGAGCTTTAATCATTAGTCGAGGTAGAAACGAGTGACGATTTTATGCGTCTCTTCCGCATAATCAATCGCCTTTTGCAGCGTCGTGGAATCGTGGAATAAAAACACGATCAACTGATCGCAGGCATCAACGATGGCACGGTTGCATAAGCGTGACGCATCTGAAAGCTTCATTTTATCCCATTCAGGATGCTCTTCAATGTTGGGAATCCCAATCAGTTCATCCTGCACTTCACTCGGCTGATGCCCAATCGTTTGAGGCAAAATCACTTTCAAAAAGTTCGGATTCGCCTTCATCGCACCACGAATCGCCGCAGCGTTAATGCCCGAAGCACCCCCCGATGTAATAAGCGTGTTGCCGTCTTTCACCAAGCTATA
>JBILSS010000012.1:0-24790 GCA_044371965.1 Vampirovibrionales bacterium | reverse complement strand
TTTTAAATGCGATGGAAGATCGTTTGGACAACTGGCGTTTGATCCAGCAGTTGGCGGGCATCCCAAATGAAGATTTCATGAAAAGTTTATCGACACCCGTCTAAACCTTTTTAAGCAGGCTTGCTTTCCCCATTTACTAAGTCTAAATTAAGGATATGGCATCCATGACGTCTTTAGAAACGATTGAACAGACTTCTTCGATTGAAGCTTTGCAAGAAGCTGTGTTGCTTGCTTTGACGAAACCTCAAACCATGAGTGAACAGCTCCGCACACAATTGGCGGATCACTATACGTGTTTGACGGATGAGCAAATCCAAGCATTTTTTGCGGAAGGCTTCTTAAAGCTTGAAGAGTATGAAGAAGATTTATTGTTTTCGCCTCAGTTTACGGTGAAAGCGGAACAACGTTTGGCGTTTGCTTCCCCTTTTGCATTAAACGCCTATACGAAGGAAGCGATTGAAGCATCTGCCTTGGCGATTGAAGCGTTGAAGCGTCATGTGACTTTTCGTTTGGCGTCTGGGCTTGAAGTGCAGGTGCCTTTAAGTGCGGTAATTGCTGAGCGTTTTATGAAAAGCTTGCACTTGCATAAGCCGCTGCCGCAGAACTTACGTCACTTTATTGAAAGCAATGTGCCTGAAGCGTTTCAAGCCCAAGTGGCTTTGGCGTTGCGTGACGATATTTTTCAGTTTGAAAAATATCAGGTTCTATTTAAAGACGTCGCAAATGGTTTGTCTTCTAAAAATGCGTGGACGCCTTCGCAAGTCGATTTTGTTACATTTGTTATCAAAACCTACACGCCTCAAGCTTTGGGCGATCTTGCCGAAAAATTAGAACGCTTGATTCAATCCTGCCAAGAAGATATGGCGACGGCGGAAACCCGTTCCTATCATCATCCCCAGATTCTAGGCAGTAATATGGGCAGTTCCCATGATCACCATGAAGCTCAAGCGGTTAAAGATAATTATAGTCAAATTATTAAAAATGCCCAAGACTTAAAAGTTCTGTTACAATAAAAAAACAATCGTTTTAGAGAAAAGGGTTTGCGGATGTCAAGCGAACAAAAACAATTAGCAGTCTTTTTTGATCGAGATGGTACCTTAAACATCGAACGTGGTTACATTCGAGACCTAGAGCATTTGGAACTTTACCCTGAAGCTGCTCAAGCCATTCGCAAGCTCAATAATTTAGGCGTTTTGTGTATTTTAACGACGAATCAAACTGGGGCGGCTCGTGGATTTTACGATATTGAGCATATTCATGCCCTCAATAATAGGGTGAATACCTTATTATTTGAAGAAGCCGAAGCCCATTTGGATGCCTTGTATTACAGCCCTTATTACGCCAGAGGCATCGTTCCTGAACTGACCAAGGACAGTGACTGCCGTAAACCCAAAACAGGCATGATACGCCAAGCCCTTAAAGATTTCCCTAGAATTGATATTTCCTTAGCTTATGTGGTGGGTGATAAGGCGACTGATGTTGAGTTTGCTCACAATGCGGGAGCCAGAGGGATTCTGCTGAAAACGGGTTATGGTCAAAATGTTTTAGATGGCAAGTACCAAGCCTTAGAGCATAAGCCTGAAGCTGTTTGTGACAATATCGCTGAAGCGGTAAAGCTCATTATTGCGTCTTGGAAAAAAGAGGGACTCTTGCTTGTAGAAAGCGTTTAGTATAGCCGTCTTTATACCATTTCAAAGATTGAATAGCGTACTAGCCAACACGCTTGGGGACGACCTTGTTGCGTCCTGATGTTTTGGCTTCGTACAAGGCATCATCGGCGAATTTGATCAAGTCTTCATAATGATGTAAGTCTCGTTTGACGTCAATGGTGCTAAAATCAGCGGTCGCTACACCAATAGAAATACTGGATTTTAAATCAGGTGCACTGGGGAAAGACAAGCGTAAGACTTCATTACGAATCAATTCTGCATTAGAAGACGCGTGTTCTAAGCTCATTTTAGGCATTAAAATAGCAAACTCTTCACCACCATAACGACAACAAAAGCCATTTTTAGGCGTTAAGCGTCGCAGTAATTCAGAAACCAATACCAAGACTTCGTCCCCAATCAGGTGACCGTAGTTGTCATTCACTTTTTTGAAATGATCAATATCCACCATCATCACCGTCATAATTTGTTCTGTTTGCTTGTGCTTATTAAACAGCTCACGAATTTTTTCAGAAAAGAAGCGACGGTTATAGGTTTTAGTGAGTTCATCCGTCACCACAGATGTATTCAGTTGTGAAATCTCGCTTTCCAAGTATTTCCCTTGGTTTAAGGCATTTTGAAGTTCGAGATTTTTCTTTTCTAAAATATCGTCATAATGGTCTTGTCGTTTTTTGACGTACATCCACTCTACAAGTACATTTTGCCACCAATTACGAATAGTAAAATAGGTATCCGTAATAACGGGGCGAATGACGAGGTAAAAAATACTACCAATAAGAGCCGTCCAGTTAAAGTAACCCGGCATCCATGTATTGGGGGGGCTTTTGAGAACATATTCAGCAATCCCTTGTTTTGCAAAGGGAGGCAACGGATTTAACCGTTCCTGCAACCACAAACCAAAGCCTTCAGACCGCATAGAAGGGAACACATCATTAGGGAATAAACCTGTGGCATGCCCAAAGACGTTAAGGACTTCGTTAATGGGGGCGAGCAGAATATCGGTGACGCTATACAACGCATCAATAAGAGGACGAAAAGCACCATAAATTTCAATGGAACCGACTTGCTGAACCTCTGTAAAGACGGGGTCCATAATCACTAAGACAAATCGCATAACCAAGGTGATTGAAACAATCGTCAGAACCAAGTCTACGATACTATTGAATTCTTTTTTCTGACGATTATAGGTAACTTCATCGGAACCATTGGCAATTGACATAATTAAACCTTTATTTTTTCACTAGGGGCTTCATACGAATACGCCCAAGAACGGGTGGCTTTACAATTTTTACAAGACGCAAATCGATTCATAAACCCTAAATCGGCGACAAAGGATTGACCTTCTACACTTAAAACTAAATCTTGATGTTCATTATAATGCCATTCAAGGACTTTGCTCGAAGGGGAAGCCAGTTTGAGGCTAAACTGATCGTTTCCACATTTTGTGCATTTAAATGCCACAAGCATCGCTTCCTTCGTGTATTTAAGGTAAAATGAAACATAATTACTTGTATTATAACCTTGTTTAGTTCAATGAATCAGGACTGGATGCCATTCCCCTATGCTTGAAGGATGCCCGCCACCCACACGCAAAAAACTCGCCGTTTTAGGATCCACAGGCTCAATCGGCACCCAAGCCCTCGATGTTTGCCGTCATCATCCTGATACGTATGAAATCGTCGCCCTTGCAGGAGGCAAACAGGTTGACATTCTCTTTCAACAAATTAAGGAATTTTCGCCCCCCTATGTTTCCGTTGCGGACGAACCTAGTCGTCAAGCTCTGAAACAGGCGTTGCTAGATGCTAATCTACCTTTGCCCGAGATCTTAACGACGGATGAAGGAGGGCTTGAAACGCTTGCCACCCTTGCTGAACTGAGCGATGTGCTTATGGGTGTTGTGGGTATTTTAGGACTGGCTCCTTCGCTGGCGGCTTTAAAGGCAGGCAAGCGTTTACTCACGGCGAATAAAGAAACTTTCGTCGCTGGGGGACATTTGGTGCAACCTTATTTGGCGAATGTTTTGCCCTTTGATTCTGAACATAGTGCCTTATTTCAAAGCTTGAATCAGTCGCAGGTGCAAAGCGTTCGTAAAATGTGGATAACCGCTTCAGGGGGGGCGTTTCGAGGCTATACCAAAGAGCAACTCAAACATGTCACCAAAGCGGATGCCTTGAAGCATCCGAATTGGGTGATGGGGCAGAAAGTCACGATAGACAGTGCCAGCCTGATGAATAAGGGGCTTGAATTGATTGAAGCCAAATGGCTGTTTGACTTAACGCCTTCACAAATTGAGGTTTTGGTGCATCCGCAAAGTGTGGTGCATGGTATGGTGGAATACATCGACGGTAGCGTGATCGCTCAACTTGCCCCTGCGGATATGCGAATCCCCATTCAAGTGGCGATGAGCTGGCCTGAACGTTGGGACGGTTCCTACATGAACAGTCATTTGAACTTGAGCGAACTGTCTCGCTTGGATTTTTATCCACCTGATGAGACCGTATTTCCGTGCTTGGGTTTGGCTCGTCAAGCGATGGAAACAGGCAGTCGAGCCACAACGATTTTAAATGCCTGCGATGAAATAGCGGTTCAAGCCTTTTTAGACGATCGCCTGCATTTTACAGAGATTCCTATTCTTATTGAGCGTATTCTTGAGAAAAGTCATCAAGTCCTTGCAGGGGATGCTTACCCTGAACTCGGTGAATTATTAGAGATTGACGCATGGGCAAGGCGAGAAAGTCTAGCATATAGTGTTTTATAGATGATTTGACTACACCAAGTTAAAGGCTCGACGCACCTTTTGCAAGGTCGCATTTGCCTTGTCTCGAGCCACTGCATTGCCCGCTTCAATCAAGGCATCAACTTGAGCCAAGTCTTGAGCATAGCTTGCACGGCGTTCACGAACGGGACGCAACTGCTCATTGACGGCTTCTGCCAACTGCTTTTTACAATCCATACAGCCCCGACTGCCTGCACGGCATTCGCTCGCCACGGTTTCACAAGTGGATGAATCTGTAAACGTTTGATACCAAGGGAATACCGCCACGCAATCATTCGGCTCCCCAGGATCGGTCTTCTTAAGACGCTTAGCATCGGTAATGGCGGTTTTAATGGCTTTAGTGGTTTCATCTTCCGAAAAGGCGAGTTCAATGCCGTTTTGATAAGATTTTGACATTTTGCGACCGTCTAAGCCAATCACCGAAGGCGTTTCAGTGAGTAACGGTCTAGGTTCTTGGAAGATATGCTGCCCCGTGATGTGGTTGAAGCGTCTGGCAATATCTCGAGAAATTTCCAAATGAGCAAGCTGATCTTTCCCCACAGGCACCAAGCATCCGCCAACCGCTAGAATATCTGACGTTTGCAAGACGGGGTATCCCAATAAGCCGTAATTCAGCTCTCCACTGGTGATCATATCTTTCAACGTGGGGTCGGTTTCGCACCATTTATTAGGTGTAATCATGGAAAGCAACAAGTGGAGTTCCGCAATTTCAGGCACGGCAGATTGAAAATACAAGGTGGCTTTTGTCGGATCAATGCCAGCCCCTAGCCAATCCAGCACGATGTCTTGGCGGTATTCAGGCAAGCGAAGCGTGTCTTCGTATTTGGTGGTGAGTGAATGCCAATCGGCGACCATGAAAAAGGTGGTGTAGTCATTTTGAAGATGCACCCAATTGCGTAGAACACCCATGTAATGCCCCAAGTGCAAACGTCCTGTGGCTCTCATGCCCGACATTACAACGGGAGGGGTTTGCGTTTCTTTCACGACTTCAGTCATAGGGCAGATCCTTTTTAAATCATATCCCCTAGTTTACCACGAAAGCCCATTCCTTAGACATCATTTTCCAAATGAACGGTTTCAGGCATGTATACCGACCATGTCGTGGCTTCATCGTGCGTGGTGTCGTCTAAAATGGCGAACTCCATAAGGGCATCGGTGAAGTTGGCACCGTTTAAAATGGCTCCTGTGAAGTTGGTGTCGTTTAAAGTGGCTCCTTCAAAAAGGGCATCACTTAAATCGGCTTCTAAAAAAGTGGATTGGTTTAAATCGGCGTGACTAAAGTTGGCTTCTTGAGCAGTGACCCCTTCTAAAACGCATTGTGCCATCATGCAATGACTAAAATCGGCTTCGGTTAAGTCGGCGTGAAAGAACTGCGTGCCGAAACACTCTGATTCTTGAAATTCGGCGAAAACCAAGACGGCGTCATGCAAAAGCGTTTCTTCAAAATCACAGTGATGCAAAACACAGTTAGAAAGGTTAATGCCTGAAAGATTTAAACCACGAAAGGATGATTCGCTTAAGTCAAGCGTTTCAAAGTTTTGGGAACGACGCAAGGCGTTGAAGGCTTCAACGGCATCGGGCTTGTAGAGGAGGTCAATCCAGCCTTGTTTGTCTTCAGGGGGATGCGTGGCGTTTTGTTCAGACATAAGGGCTTCCCCTTTGCAAGGTAAAATTAAGGTAAGAATAACACAGAAAAGTCTAAAAAATAAAAACTCCCCAGGTAGGATTCGAACCTACAACCTGTCGATTAACAGTCGAATGCTCCACCATTGAGCTACTGAGGAATTTATCTATTCAATTAGAGCAATCTTTATTTGTTAAGATCATAAAGACGGCTAAGACTCGTTAACTGTTTAACTAATCTTTTACTATAATACTCAATAAATAAGGCTTGGCAAGTACTTTTTTGAAGGACTCCTTAATTTGATTGAACTTTCAAAGGATTTCATTTTGAAACATCCCCTTATTAGCTGGCACGTTTAGATTCCGTTTCGACGGCTTGTGGTTCAATATGGGCAATTTCTATGTCAAAACCATGTTTTTTCATTTCTGTTTCAATGCGATATTGCAACCACGAACGCACAGGGGCATCCAACGCAGAAGCCAATTCAATCGTTCGTTTAATGCTAGGTGTACGTTTGTCATTTTCGTATACCCATATTTGCTGCCTTGTTAAACCCACTTTTTCGGCAACTTCTTCTAGGGTTAAGCCCTGCCCTTCTCGCCACGCACGCATCATTATGCCAAGCGTGCGATTGGCTTCCCACGTCTTAAATTCAGCGGTTTCATGGTAAGGTACTAAATCATTGTTTTTTTTAGTAGTCATGTGGGGTTACCTCGGATATTTCAACTTCTATAATGCCGTTAATTTCGATGTAAATGGCTCGCCACTGTTTGTTTAAACGAATCGATCGTTCACCTTTACGTTTTCCTTGTAAGGGTTCGTCATGGTAGCCTTTGATTTTACGGGTTTCAATAAGTCCGTCTTGAAGAACTCTACTGTACCAGTCGTTAAAGTTGAGCTTTACAATTTGTGGTGCTTTTTCGAGCTGTTTTCTCGCTTTTTTAGAAACGTGTATAATCGTCACTTGTAAAACCTTTTGTTTGACAATTTTATTATCACCTTATTTCTTAGTTTTGTCAATACTTTTGTTTGACAAAACTAAGATCCATGACACACTTGGCAAGGAATACCACCTTTTTTTTGGGCTTGTGAATACAGGATTTTGATACAGTTTTTGGTACATTTTTTAGCCCACTGGCATTGCAAGCCGTGATATTTATGGTTACTCACATTGAACATAACGGTATGGTCTGCAAATAACAAGGGCATGGCTACACTAAACGCTAGCAGAAAGAAAATAGCTACAAAACGGTTAAATAGTTGGGTTAATAGGTACTTCATAAGTGATCGTGATACAGGGGATGTGCGATAGTGTGCATTTTAAACAAAAAATCGGGAAGACAGGATTCGAACCTGCGACCCTCTGTTCCCAAAACAGATGCGCTACCAAGCTGCGCTACTTCCCGATTTATTCGATTATGTTCTTATCCTAGTGTAAACATTTTCAAAGCACAATTGATAAAGTATAGTTTATTTCCTACAGACAGGGGACGCTATAAAACACTATAGAAAGCTCTGCGAAAGTTCAAGTCGGATGAAGATTCAAGGAAAAACAAACGGCTTTTGAGGCGTGTACATAGACGTACACAACGCTGATTGCTTGCAATCACTCGCGAAGCGAACAACGGCTTGTTTTGTTGATTGCTTGCAATCACTCACGCTTCGTGCACATGAAGATTCGCCGAATGGGACTTTCGCAGAGCTTTCTATACAAGTAAAAATAGACTTTTACAAAGCCTTCTAAACGGAAGTCGTTTTCAAGTGTTGCGTGATGTGTTGGTATTGTGTCATATGTGGGAAAGCCCCGCTGCGTCGAGGGTGAAAGGTTTTCAATAGGGGACTTTGATCGTATCGACCTTGCCCGCTGGGGGAAGTCGTATATTGAAAATTAGAGAATAAATTCGGCATGCCGTCTTCGGTGATGTCGGGTTGCCTGTTGTTGTTTTCCACATTTTGAGTCGTGTTACACGAAGACGGAGTAGATTCTGTTTCGCTTTTATGGATGCCCGCTTTTTTGGCACGAAAGGGTCGAGTCACCAAGCTCAAACCTGTGGGCAACATGCCGTAAAGTGTTGTGGAAATCAACATTTTAGAAAGTTGCCCTGTGTTTTCAACACTGCCGAAGTTTTTGATGGCACCTCGAACCAAACGGTTATTGGGATTATTCTTCATCGCCATTTCAATCGTGCCACGCAAGGCTTTAGGCCCTGCTTCAAAAGAAAATAAGGCAACTGCCGTTCCTAAAACTGCTTCAAAAGCTTCTAAAGGATCCCTAATAAAGGCGAGATAGCCTAAATACCCAGGTAAAATCCATGAAACGACCAAAGGCAAGCCTGCAAAATTACTAAATTTCCCGTCTTTAAATAGGATACTGTCATCTTGATAAGCTTTACTATTTTTAGGTTCTTGACTACCCACTAAGGGCCAGTCTTTAAAGTTGGCATCAAAGCCTCTTACGGCATTACGAAATCCTTTCAGTCCTTTCGACAAGGCTTTGCCTTCCATGGCAGCATCCATACCCCGACGAGCGGCGACGGCTCCCACGAGACCCAAGGCCAGCCCCCCGACGTTAGCAATCGCAAAAATGCTTAGGTTCTTCTTCAACGCTTTATGTTCTTCAGCTTGATGCTTGGGATCTTTGCGATCGTAAGCTTGAAGCCCAGACATCTGAGCAAAGTTCGTCGCACCTGACTGCCACACGGTAAAGGCATTTCGCAAGCAAGGCAGGGTAAACATCCATGGGGCGATTAAGCCAAACATACCAGCCGTTTTACCAATGGCGTGCCATTCTTTGGCATCTTGAATACGACCAACATCCCCGATGCCTTTCATCATATTGTCGTAATGCTTAGACGGTTTAAACAACGCCTTTTCAAGGAACTTGTCGTAAAGGCTACCGCCTCCCCAAATCACAGAAGTATTAAGGAACTGCATAATAAACTGTTCATGCCGTTCTTTTTCACTAGCGACCATCAGCACTTTAGGAATGTTGCAACCCACAACTTCGGTGAACAAACTACCGTAAAACTGATTGTTGTCAATAAAATGAAGTCCCTTTGTAAGCCCATTACGAATGGACTGTTGCCATGATTTTTCATTAGAAAAAGGGGGGCATGTCAAGAGAAAATCCTTTATTGCTTTTTCATAATTCTGATCCAATTGAGAGAGATTCAATTCGTTAAACACTAGATTTATCTTTTCATAAAAAAACGTGAAAGTCAAAAAAAAGGAACGGTTGTCCTTGGTTTTAGGGTTTATACTTTGTAACAAAATGTAAACGTTTCACAATTTAACACGTTATTTAAGCGTTTAATTGGTATGAGAAGCGATCAAGGCATTTCGCCAGTATGGTCAATCTTGCGTCAATTATGATTCGTCTTTTTTGAAGACAACCCCTAAGCTTTCTTGGCAGAAAATAGGATTTCATCCCCCTTTCACAGAACTTTTTATAGACGAGATTTTGCCTTTGTACTAGAATAAATCTACTTTATGAAAAATTGACAAAGGAGACCGCCCCCCCATGATGAGTCCCCAAGCCACGACGGAGAAAAATTCGGTGACTGCTGAAGAAAGCCTAGAGCTACTGCCCGCCTTAACGATTAATGAAATCAAGCAACACATCCCCCACCGATACCCCTTTTTATTGGTGGATCGTGTCACGGCTCACGCCAAAGGGACTTATATTGAAGGCTATAAAAACCTCACCGCCAACGAAGCCTTTTTTGAAGGGCATTTCCCTCACTTACCCGTAATGCCTGGTGTGCTTCAAATTGAAGCACTCGCCCAAATCGGAGGCATTATGGTGGCTCACATGCCTGACGGCATTGGCAAAGTCGGCTTATTCGCTGGTTTAGACAACGTGCGTTTTCGTCGTATGGTTACCCCTGGTGATCGACTGGACTTACGGGTAGAACTCGTACAGTTTCGTCGGGTTTTGGTGAAGGTCAAGGGCATAGCGTCTGTCAATGGAGAAACCTCCGTTGAAGCGGATATGATGTTTAGCCTCCTGCCAAAAGCAGACTAGTTCCACTAGCACAAGGGCTTGTTTTGACGTATTTATGCTACTATAATAATAACAATCCCTCAAAAACTTTATACAGGACTCCAAAATGCCCCCTACACTGCTTTCTCCCCCCTCTAGCTCTGAAGAAATCGCCGATTACACACCGATGACGCAAGTCACTCTGCCTCCTTTGAAAAACAGTGGCTTGGCTCCGTTAATTGGCAAGACGCAGGCGGAATTGGTGGATCTGTTTACGGAAATGGGGCATCCACGTTTTCGGGCGGAACAGGTGCATCATTGGTTATACGTCAAGTGTGTACAATCCTTTGATAAGATGCTGAACTTGTCGAAAGGCTTTCGTCAACACCTCGCCGAACGCTTTCAAATAGGCACGCTTCAAATCGCCAGCAAGCAAATTTCTGAAGACGGCACGGTGAAGTACCTGTTTCAGTGTGCCGACGGCAACGTGATTGAATCCGTGTTAATGTACTTTGAAGAACGAGGCAGTTATGCCTTGTGCGTGTCGACCCAAGTCGGTTGTGCGATTAACTGTTCCTTTTGTGCGACAGGCAAAATAGGCTTGAAACGGCATTTGTCCGCCAGTGAAATTGTGGAACAATATTTGCAAGTGCAAGCCGACAGTGGAAAAGAAATCCGTAATGTGGTTTACATGGGGCAAGGCGAACCCTTACATAACTACGAAAACACGGTCAAATCCCTGCGGATTCTCAACGAATCCTGCGAAGTCGGGATGCGTCGCATCACCGTGTCGACCTCTGGTTTGGTGGACCACATCGACAAGCTCGCCGAAGAAGAAATGCCTTTGACGTTGGCATTGTCGCTTCATGCTCCGAACAACGAGATTCGCTCTCGCATTATGCCGATCAACAAGCGTTGGCCTTTAGAAACGCTAATTCCTTCCTTGGAGCGGTACTTGGCTTCGACCAACCGTCGTTTGACGATGGAATACATTATGATTGACGGCATTAACGATCAGCCTGAACACGCTCATCAGTTGGGGCAACTCATTCAGCATTTAAAGTGCAATATCAACCTCATTCCATATAACCCGATTGCCAAAGACTTGCCTCGTGCCGTGGATTACAAGCGTTCGAGCAATCAAGCGATCCGCACCTTTATGATGATTCTGTTGGATCGCTACCACAAGAAAGTGACGGTGCGTTTAGAGCGTGGCGTGGATATTGATGCCGCCTGCGGACAGCTCGCCAATCGCTTTCAAGCTGACAAAGAGTTGGTATAGCCAAAAAAAGGCCTGATCTGTAGTAGATCAGGCGACTCTCTCTCTCTCTCTTAATAAGTAAACAAAAAGGTGGGTTTATTCGTAAACTTACATGTCGTTGAACAAGCGTTCTAGGTACTGGTTAATCTCTTCAGTATCCAACTCTTTTGTCATTAAATTGCTGGCTTTGGCACAGGTAAAGGCTAAAGCGGCTTCGCTAAACTGTTCTTGTTGGGAAAGGAGGCGTCCGCGATTGAAGTGAGCCATCGCATAATGCGGATTTTGTGCCACCGCTTCTTGAAAGTGATGCAAGGCTTTGGCTTCATGGTTTAGGTCGTCAAAGTATATGCAACCCAAATTATTATGAGCCACCGCATTGTCAGGATCCAACAATAAGGCTTGTTTATAATAGTAAACTGCTTGTTGTAAGGCTTTGGCTTGCCATGCCGTGTACGCCAAGTTCACCACGCATTGAGGGTTTTTCGCCCCTTCGTGGGTCAACGCCAGTTGGCAGAGTGCCATGGCTAAATCGTGCTGTTCTAAGGTATTGGCGAGCTTAGCAAGATGGCTCAAGGTGGCGGGGGTCATCATCTGTTCTTGTTCGATTTTTAAAAGCAAGGCGATTTCCGCACTCAATAAAGCCCCGTATTCTTCGTACTTAAATTGAGACGAACTTTCAATAAATAAAGGACTTTCTAAGAAGCTGGCAATTACAAAGGCGATTTTACGCTTGCTTTCCTTCTTTTGAGCATACACATAAGCCAACAAATATCGTTCGATGGCGACAAAGGCATTACCGTCTTCGGCATAGGTCAAGCCGAGTTCCAACTGTGCAATCGACAAAGACGGCATGAGGGTCACTGTTCTTTCAAGGGCATGGCGAGCCTTTTCGTGGGCTTCTAACATACCATACACATGGGAAAGTTCGTACCACAACAAGGGTTGAGACGGCAAACGACGGATGGCTCGCTTTAAACGCACCAAGGCGGAAGACCATTCTAAGTGGCTGACTTCCAGTTGAGCGGCATGGATCACAATACTGCTTAAGTACACCGATTTTTGAATCTTTGAACATTGTGCCAAGATTTTAGACACAGGGGCTTTCAAGCTTTCACTGGCGAAAAGCTGTAAAATAGCCATCGAACTTTGCAAGCATTTCCAAAGCCCTTGAGGGCTAGAATGGCTCATTAAATTGCCTAAGTGAGCAAGCGTTAAGACGTTTTTCTTCCACGTGAGCTGGAAGGAATCCAAACCTAAGTAGGAGGAGCCTTCTTCATAGACCAAGCGTTGCAAGTTTTGGTGATGCTGTTCTAAGTGGTGAAAACGTTTGGGGATTTTGGCTTCTTCCAAATGCCCTTGGGCAATACTGTAATGCCCTGCCAGCGTGTGGATGTGAGCCAAGCTTAATTGCACCACCCAATCTAAAGCAAGCGATTGCGATGTGTGAGTGTCTTCTTTTAGATTCAAGGCTTGGTAGGCATGATGTTGCCCCTTGAGGGTTTCACCGTTTAAGGTGAAATACAGGGACAAGACGGCGTCCTGCTGCCAAGTGCCGTACCACTGTTCGTTGATTTGGCTTAAGATATTTTGAGCAAACTCGTGATTGGGACGCAATTCCCATTGAGACACCAAGCCATCGAGGTGATTGAGCAGGGCTTCAAGCAAGTGAATTTGCGGTTCGCAGACAGGGGTACTGGGTTGAAGAAAGAGTTGTTCAAGCTGGTGGACGTTCATGGATTGTGACATCGACAAGGAGCCTCCCATTAAAGGGCATGCCACGTTTGCCCTAACCTTGGGCGGTGGTGGATGCCTCCTACAAATGGTGTATCGAGCAGGGGCATCTTTTTCTGTAAGGGGCGTTACATTCTGTTACGGAGGGGGAGTAAAGCCAATTTGCAAAGGGTTCTCTTGTTGTAAAGAATGGCGTAATTACCGACACACGAAACTCAATTTTTGACAAACGAAACCCCTTATCTTGACACACGAAACCCTCGATTCTGACACACGAACCCCCCGTTTCTGTCACACGAAATACCGATTCTTGTCACACGAAACTCGTTTTTTGACACACGCTTTTAAAGGGAAATGTCATGTTGAGTACAACGAAACATCTCCTCCCCTGTTTTGGGGGAGATCCTTCACAGTCGTTCAGGATGACGCCTTCAGGTTTGGTTTTCAGTTTTCAAGGAGCTACTCTTTTTCAGTATGACAAAATGAGTCGCCTTTGACTAGTGCGTAAAACCCACTATTTTGCTTTGTAACGATTTCTAACGCAGGCGTTCTAATACCAATTAAACGATTAAATGTCGTGTTGTCTCTTCGTTGTCGCTACGATTCTCGATGTGCTTATGGCCGTCTCTGTACACCTCACCCATCTGCGAGTCTAGGCTCCTCGCTTTTCAATCGTTTAAAGGGTATAAAATCAGGAGGGAGACAGAAAAATAGACTTTCACAAATCTGGCTAGACGGCTTTTTTGAAAAGCTTTTGCTTCAATCGTTGTAAGACTTCACCCACTTCTTCGATACCCAAAAGATGACACGCCCCCAAATACAAGCCCCCCCCGATGCCCAACGTCAACAGGCTAAGCCACACCGCCTTGGCAAAAGCGATCGATTGAAGTGGGTCAGGCAAGTAGGCAAAGCTCCGCTGGGCAACATAGAGCATCCCCAGCATCGGCAGGGATGCCAGCGTCAACTTGCCCAAAGTCAAGGCTAACGCCTTGACAGGCAACTGCTTAAAATGACTACGATGCAATAAAATCGACAAAGCAATCAAGTTAAAGACGGTAATCAAGGTAATCGATGCCGTAATGCCTGCCACGCCCATTTTGAGCTTGACGATGAAGATGTAATTCATCACGGCTTTTAAGGCAATGGCGATTAAACCAACCAGCATAGGCGTTTTAGAATCTTGATAGGCGTAAAAGACTCGGGTGACGGTGTCTCTGGCGAAATAGGGGATAATCTGCAAGCTTTGCCACGCAATAGCAACCGCAAGCAGGCTAGCGTCGTCGCCACCAAAATTGCCGTGCGAAAACAGCGATTCTATAAACGGTAACGGAGCCAAGCCCAAAATCAGCATCATCGGCAAGGACAAAAACCACAATCCTCCGACACCTTTCACCAACAGCGAAGCGAGTCCGTCTGGGTTTTTAGCGTTCACCAGTTCCACCAATCGAGGAAACAACGGCACCAATAAGGCGGTTTGCAAAACGCCCAAAGGCAGTTGGATCAAACGGTTTGAAAACACCACCGCCGACCACGCCCCTTCAGGCAAATCGGCGACAAAGAACATATCCACATAAATCATCAACTGCCCCATGGTGGAACCCAAAACAGCAGGCCAAAGCAAGTGATACCACGCTTTCGCTTCAGGCGACTGCCATTCTTTCAGGCGAGGCAGAAAGGAAAAGCCCTTGCCGAAAAACTCGGGCAATTGCAAAACCCATTGCAAAACCGCTCCCAATAAAGATGCCCATGCGAGAACCAGCCCTGTTTCGTCCGCACCAAACAGCACGAGGGCGAGCATCATCACCACGCTCATCACCACAGGCGAAAGAGCAGGCCATACATAGACGTGGAGCATGTTTAAGGCACCGTACAGAAAGCCCACCAAGCCTCCGATCAATATAATCGGCGACATGATTTGGAGTTGTTGACTGGCGAGATCCACCAGTTCAGGTTTGGCGCCATTGCCCAAAATAAGCGACATAATCGGGTGAGCATAAAAGTAAACCAGCACACTTAAAATCGTAAAAACAAGCCCTGTGAGTGTCGTCAAGGTGCTAGCGAGTTGCTTGGCTCGTTCAGAAGGCACGAGCTTGCCCTGCGGATTCTTTTCAAGCAAGGCGGTGAAAACACTGACGGTTGCCGTATGAAAGGGTCCCCCCAAGCCCCCGAGCAAAATCAGCGAAAATTGAGGCAATTGAAAGGCGGCGAAATAGGCATCACTCATCAGGCTAAAGCCGTAATGTTGAGCAATCATCACGTCCCGAGCAAAGCCCGCCAGTTTTGACAAGAGCAACAAAATCGCCATGAACCCTGCGGCTTTTAGCAGGCTCCCTTGAGCGTGAGGGGCTGGCGTTGGAGAAGGTGAAACATCCGCCATTAGGGGGTTCCCATTTCTTTTAAGAACTCTTCCACATAAGCGATTTCATCCGCACGGTTTTGAACCTGCCCCGTAATGCGAGCCATTCGCAAGCGTTTCAAGCACTTGCCAATGCTTTCACCCTTCGGCAAGCCTAAATCAATCAAGTCATCACCTGTTAAGTCAGGTTTTAAATCACGCCAGCGTTTCAGGTAGCGAGTCAACGGTTCAAGCCAAGCCTTGGCGTTTTCTTGCTGTAAGACATAAGCAATTAAAGCGATAGATTCATAGGCGTCAAAGGCATGGCAGAGCTGTAAAGCCGACGCATCCAAATCGAGGGCTTTCAGGGGTTGAACGTTTAAAAGTTTATTGTAATCGGCGAGAATATCTTTACAAGCCCGTGTGAGTTCAAGGCGAATCATGAGCTTTTGACTCAGTACCACCTGCCCACGCAAGGGAGCCAAGATATAGCAGAGGTAAATATACCACAACGCCCGTTCGTTGCAGGTGTCAGGATCCAACGGGTCGCAGTAAGGGGATTCCATTTGAAAGACGTCTTGCAAGTTGTTTTGAACATCCGCCCAAAGGTGTTGCAATTGCATCATGCTTTCAGAAATCGTGCGACGCTCTTCAAAGCTTAAATGGATCGGTTTCGGGGTTTCGGAAGCATCCAAGAAGCTCATCATAAACAGTTTGATGCCTTGCATGCCGAAAAACTGGTTAAATAGGTCGTGCTTGAGTTTAGACGGCGGCAACGACATCCACTCTTTCAAGGATTCCTTGATTCTGGCACCGCCCCCCTTGTAGCAGGTTAAATGTAAGGCTCCCAAGGCTTCTTGCATGAGCCATTGGGTTTGAGGAGAAAGCTGAAAGTTGAGGCGATTGGCAAACTTAAAGGCTCGTAGGATACGAGAAGGATCTTCAAAGAAGGTGGCTCCTGTCAAGACGTGGATGCGTCGTGCTTCCAAGTCTTGCAAGGCGTTGACGTAATCGTACAACATACCCACATCATGGATCGCCAGCCCCAGCGTGTTGATGCTAAAATCTCGACGGCGGATGTCTTCATACAACGGCACACCTCGCTTGGTGACCGTCGGCAATGCCCCACAATACGGATAGACTTCTTGTCGGGTGGATGCCATATCCAACATCACCAAGTCTTTGTATTGCAGTTTCGCCGTGCCAAATTCGGCATAAACTTCTTCAATGCGAAAGTTGCGAGATTGTGAATCCACGGCTTGAGCCGCTTTGTCGCCTTGCCCTTCCACCGTAATATCCACATCACGAATCAACATCTTGCGGTCTTCGGTGAGGATGAGGTCTCGAGCCACCCCACCAATCAGATAACCTTTGAGCTGAAAGCGTTTAAACAAGGACTGTAGTTCATACAAGGCGGCAATAAACTTCACAGGAAACAGCACGCTCAGTTGTTGTTTCATATCAAATTCATGCTTGTGATGCGATTCTTTCAAGTAGTTTTCATTCAAAAGAAGGGCAGGAAAGACGTCTTGCACAAAGTTTTGGGTGGGTTGGTACGGCACGCTGATGACTCGAAGAGGTAAATGCCCCAATTGCATGGATGCCATGCGTTCAAGGTCGGCTCGAAACACGACGAATTGAAAGCCATCTTTCGGCAAATTTTCCGCCGAAGCAAGCGAAGCCAGATCCACAGGGGCATAAAAAAAGGCGGTGCTTTCGGCTTGAAAGCGAGCCAACGCCTCTTCAATCGACGTTTGAGCATCGAGCGTCCAAGGGGCGACTTGGACGAGGGGGGGCTTTTTTTTCTTGGGGACTTCAGGGTTAGGCATATGCACTCACTATTGTTTTACTAGAAAGCTTTTCTATTCTATCAGAAAAAAAAGAAGGGAATACCATTCAGCGATTTTACGCCACTTTCGCTTATTTCTGTAAACAATTATTACAAAAACGTAATTTCAGGGTTTATCTTTCCTTTATTTAGATAACACAGACTCGGCTCATGTTATACGGTTTCAAACCTATATATTGTGCCATATTTTACGCACCTTCACAACATAAACACTTTTTTACCGTGTGCTTCCTTCTCGTCTAAGGGAACTACACGAGAGACCTACGAAAGGACGACACCTTTTGACATCGACACATAAGCAAGTCCAGCTTATGGTGACATAGACTTTTAGTACATAGGACATTTAATTTAATTGAAAATAGAGAAAAGAAACGAGGATATACGATGAGTTACAATATGAGCCAACCCCCTATGGGTTACGGCTATCCAGCACAAAACCCTTGGAGCAATCTAAGCCAAACAGGTGCTAACAACTACGGTTTGGTAAGACCTGGTCAAAATGCTTGGTTGAACCAAAACAGCACAGGCGGATGGCAGTCCAGAATTGACAGCTTCGGCAGAAACACGGGTGGCCTTCAAACAGGCGGTCACAACTTGATCGCTAACAGCTACAACGGTGGAAACACTTGGTTCGATCAAAGCAATGCCAACCAACAGTTTGCCAACATTTATGGTGGAAACTTCAATGTCAACCAAAGCTACGGCGACTTCGGTCAAGGCAACTTCTACGGTGGACAAGGCAACTTCAATACCGACTACATCAACAATTCTAATGCTTGGTTTGCAGGCAGCAAGGTTAATTCCAACCAAAACCGTGGCTTCTATGCGAGTGCATTTTTAGACAACAGCCAAGGCAACGTCAACCAAATTGGTAACCAGTATGCGAACATTCAGAACACGAATGGTACGGTCAACGCCAATCAGGTAAGTGGTTATGCCAACTACGCCACCAACGGACCTAACGCCAACGGTAACTACAACCAACAGTCCAACTTCAACAACTTCGGTAACTTCGGTGGAAACGTCAACAATACCCAAAACGGTTTTGCGTCTACCGCTTACAACGTTCGTGGAACAGGTACCTTTAGCCAACAAGGTGGTGCGTTTGCTACCGCTGTAAACGGGGCTCAAGCTACAGGTTCTTTCAAGCAAGGCAACTTGTACAACAATGGCTATAACGCCAGTGCTGCTGGGGCTTTGTTCGATCAGTATGGTTATAAGAACGCTTTAGTTGCTTACCCAGGTTCTAACACAGAAGCTTACCAAAGAGGTAGCATCAACGATATTTGGAGCTACGGTCAAGCTGTTTCAGGTGTACAACACGGTCAGAAAAACACTGCTTTGATCTAGTTCACCTTATGATTTTTCAAAACCCCCTTTCAATTGGTGAAAGGGGGTTTTTGTTTGACTTTCCAAACACTTGAGATGATGCTATAATACCGCTATGTTCAAATTCCTTCAAAAAACCATCGCCGCAAGCAAGCCTAAGGTTTTGCAAGTGGCTAAAAACTTTTCCGTCCCTCTCGCTGACTTTCTTTCCACTGGTGAACGAGACGCTATTTTGGCATCGTCAGGCATGGGGAAATCTTACCTAACAGGCGTTTTGCTGGAAGAAACGCTCGAAAATGGGACGCTCGTGTGCATTATCGACCCAGAAGGCGAACATTTCACACTGGCGGAAAAGTATCCCTGCTTAATTATCGGCGGAGAACACGCCCATGTGCCGTTTGATCCAGCAGGTGTTGAGCTTTATATTGAAGCGATGATTACCACAGGGCTTTCCACGATTTTTGACTTGTCGGACTTTATCGACACCGAACAACAGGATTATTATGCTATTATTGGCGATGCCCTGTTTCGCTTGGAACAAAAATACCGTCGTAAAGTAAGGCTAGTGGTGGAAGAAGCCCAAATCTATGCCCCTCAAAACGGCGGAGGCGGAGCAGGCAAAAAGAAAAACAAGGGGCTTGATGCCATTACGGTGTCTCAACGCATTGCCAAGCGAGGGCGTAAACGAGCTTTAGATAGCCTTTGGGCGACCCAGCGTCCTGCGAGTTTAAGTAAAGATATTCTCTCTCAATGCAACCGCTTTTGGTTTGGAGGCATTACGTCTGAACTCGATTATAAGGCGATTAAGCCCTTTTTAACCGAAGCAGGCATTAGTTTTCAAGATATTAAGAGCCTTCAACCGGGTGAGTTTTTTTATTACGCCAAGGGCAAGACGACTCGGATTAAAGTGCGGAAGCGTTACTGCAAACACGCAGGAGCCACCCCCGATGCGGGCATGACCTTTACCCCAGCGACCGACAAATCCCTTGAAGCGGTGATGGGTAGCTTGGCGAAGAAGATTGAAGCCAAGGCGGAAGAATTGAAGCTCGAACAAAGTGAAATCCAGCGTTTACAGGACTTATTACGCAAGCAGGAGCGTAAAATCGAGCAGTTGAGAGAAGAACTCGAACGTGAACGCATGGCAACCAAAGTGATTGAACGCTTGGGCGGTAATGGCATGCAAGCCACAGGCGAAGCCTTGGCAGGCATGGATTTTGATGAACTGGCGAGCCTTGAAGCGGGTACTGCGAAGCGAAGCCGTCGTCGTAAATCGAAAGATTCGGGCGACATAGCCATTCCTGCCAGCGATGTGAGCATTTCCACATGGGTGGAACCTGGTAAAATCCAACTCTAGGTTTCGGTGTAAGGACGCTTAATCATATGCGTTACCACGACGTTTTCAGAGTTTTGGGTGATGGCTCCCGGTGTCGTCACGCCCCCAGTCGTTGTTCCTACGGCTTGATTGAGTACCAGTAAGGCGACTCCGACAATCGGGCGATCTGTAACATCGTCATGCGAAGGACGTAAATTATCAATCCGTACACTAAGTTGGCGATTGGCATTTTCCGCCCGATACTCCAAGTAACCAATGTTATTGGTGAGTTCATTCACATTAGACGCAATCGGGTAGACCCTTAAAATGGCGTTAGCACTGGTTAGAAATACGCCAAACTCTAAGCTATAACGAAATACTGAATTGTTAATGGTGGTGTTAATCGTGTTTGAAGACACAGGCATTACCAAGCGAGCGTTGGCTCTGGGGTAAGGTGGGGCATTGGGTTCTTGATTGGCTCTGTCAAAGACCAAGCCCGTGTTAAACAGCGGATTGGTGGAAACAGGCAATACGCCTCCACCACCTACGGCTCCAACCGCATCATAATCGAACATACCTGCCACATCAATGGCAGTAGGGGTGACGATGCCTCCCCACACGTTGTCGTTTTCAGGGTTGTAAAGATTTAAATTGGTTTGCTGGACTGGCATTGAGCCTCCGCCCCCTGTATAAGCTGTAGCAGAGCTAAACGCTCGGTTCGCCGCCGAAGTGGTCGCGGCAACGTTGGCATAAGTCACTGCCGTTGCGGCAGGAACAGGAATACAAGGCATGCCATTGTATCGTATCACCGCAGTGGCACCGTAATTATGGCATTCGGTGTTAAGGTTCAATTTACGTTGAAAGCGTCGATACACTTGGTTGGTGTTGAGTCGCTTGTATAAGGTGAGGTCTGCAATTTTAATATCGGGGTAATTGGGTTCGGAATAGACGTTGAGATCATAAAACAGTCTTTTAGAATTGTCGGGATCTCCATTGGTGGCAATAATAATTTGCTGACGAACAGGAGAAATATCGTAACGGGCTTCCGTATCTAAACGATAGAAATCGACGCCATTGAGTACTTCATTGGCTGCCGTATTTTCCGCATGCACTTGCGACGCTTCTAAATTCGCCGAAATAATACTTTGCACCCCCAAAAGCAAGGCTGAAAAGGAAATCCCAAAAAAGGTTAATGCTAACGCTACTTCAATTAAATTAAAGCCGTATTGTTTATGTGAAAGGCGACTTTTTAAAGTGGGACGCATGGCAGAAAAATCCTTTAAAAATGGTAAGTATAAAACAAGACGCTTTAGTTAATACTGTCTTTATAACGATCGTAAAAGGTTCTAATGTATTTGTTTTGATTGGCTCCCCAATGCTTGGTGGCTAAATCCGCCACCGTTTCGACTTTACCTGTTTGATCGTCAATGTGAATCAGTACGACATCCGAATTCAGGACTTTGGCATCCCCTTCGCTAGGCACAGAAGGCAATCCTGTCATCGTACCACCCGGAACGGCTTCAAGAATCATAAACTCACGACGGTTATAGCCTAAGGCTTCAAATTCTGTAATGGCACCAGACATCCATGTAAACTCTTCAGGGTAAAGCCATACTCGAATGTTGCTGGGGTACTGCAAGTAAGTGGCTGTGCCGCTGGCGGTGTTGGGGTAAGTGTCTTGCCTAAAACTAGCGACAGAATCAAAACTTCTCACGAAGTTTGGTACACCAGTGAGATAAGAGTTCTGTTCAGCCGTGGCAGATCCATCCCCATCTAAGTCGACGTTTAAAGGCGTTACGCCGTATGTGGAAACGATGCGTTTGTGGACGGCTCCCAAGTGTTCGAGGTAGGTATCGACTTTGCGTCCTAGGGTTGTGTCTGATTTGTTTGGGTTGAGTAGCTGAAAGCTCATGGCAATGAGTACCCCTAAAATCAAAAGAGACACAAGAATTTCGGTCATGTTGTAAGCATTTTGAAAGGACTTTAATTTCATAAGAACACTCCACTTGCATAAAAATAAATACGCTGTAAACGACTTCGGCAAAACTGCGGATAACTTTAAATGGGTCGTTTAAATGCGTTACCTTTGTTACAGAATGCACAGAAAAAGTCCCCAAAAAGAAAAATCTGTCATCTTGAGCATAGCGAAAGATCCCCCTAGCCAGTGGGGGGGAGATCCTTCACATGCGTTCAGGATGACAAAAAAAGACTTTCTCTGTGCATTCTACACGCTTAAAATGTGATACAATGAAAAAAGATTATTTTTAGATGAGGAATTGTGTGATGTCTCGTTCTGCGTATGAAAACTACAATCCGTTTTTCAATGGAAGTGCTTCCACTTTAAATCCCTTGCCTGATTACTTGCAAGCCGTGATTGAAGATGTGTCTCAAGCCAAGAAGGATGCCGCCTTAAATGGCGAAAACTTAGGGCGTTCTGCCTTAAGTCATGTGGGCTTGGTCTTATTACTCTTGTGCTTTTTAACGGTGAGCAGTCTTTTAGGCTTGAACTTCAATGAAGTCACGCCTCCTGAACTCGCCATAGACAAGCAAACCCCCATTGAGTTTGTCATCGTCAACAATACCACGCCTGAAACGCCACGCAATCCACAAACACGCAATCGAGCCAAAGTCGCTTCCCGTAGCGGAGGCGTTAAAACACAGAGCCAAAACAAGCGTGAAGCCACACCATCTTCTGGCGGAAGACCTTCGGTGGCTCAATCCGCTCAACGACAAGGGTCTAAAGCTCCCACCCCAACGCAAGACGCTGCCCCAAAAGCCGAAAAGCCTGCCAAAAGCCAAAAGCCTTGGTGGCAAGTGGAAGCTCCTACTAAAAAGCGTCCAATAGGGGTGAAAAAAGCATCGGCACCCACCGCTAGCGGAGGCGGTAGCCCTCAATCAAAAAGCCCAGCAGGGCAAGGCGATGATGACTTGGCACCGCTCACCAAGCCTGCTTCAACTGGTGGAGGCAAAGGCACAGGTTCCGCCACACGCATTAAATCCACCAACGTCGGCAACGGCGAACGAAATCAAGTCGCCACCGCAACCAGCGTCAAGGGAGCAGGAGGCAACGGCAAGTTCAGTTCCAAAGGGCAAAACGGCGGAGGCGGTGGACTCGCAGGCGTGGACGCTGTTGTGGATGTTGACATGTCGCCCTATATTTCAAACGTGCAACGCCGTATTTACCGCAATTGGCGACCTTCCTTGGAATTAAGCTCGCTGACGTCTGAATACACGCTCGTCATTTCTCGCACGGGGGCGTTAGTCAACTATCGCTTGAAACGCTCCAGTGGCAACGCCTTGTTTGAACAGCTTGCTTCTTCTGCCATTACGGCAACCACATTCCCACCTTTGCCAGCAGGGTATAGAGGGCAGTCTGTGGTCATTGATTTTTACTTTGATTATGACAAGAAATAGGACGCTTACACATGACCCAAAGCACACTTCAAACACGCACTGATTTTCATACGATTCAAGAATTAGAACTGCCTTTTCAGTCTTTTTCATCGATTTTAAGGCACTTACTTAAAAGTCCTCGTACGCATTATGATGCCTTTGTTACCAGTGAATTTCGTCTGAAAAATGATGAGTTCGTGCAACAAGTCATCGGGCTTGCCTCCGCACTTAAAAAGGAATGGAAGCTTAAAAAGGGCGACAAGGTTGCCCTATTGTTTTGGAATCAACCCGAGTTCTTTGTAAGCTTTTTCGCCCTTCGCCTGATTGGTGCCGTACCCGTGCCGATCAACATTTTAATGACCCCACAAGACATGGGCTATGTGCTTCAACATGCGGAAATTAGCGGTGTTTTAGCCACCGAAATTTTAGCCCTTCAACTTGCTGAACAAAAAAACATCTCGATTAAAGAACTGCCTTTCCCGATTTTGATTGCCAATGCCGCCGAACCTGAAAACAGCAGTTTTGAAAAGAAAGTGGCGTTTTACGCCCCTTGTGTCAAAACCTTAAACGAAGAACTCGATGCATTTGATGCCTTAATGCGGTCGGAAAAAAGTCACAATACTGAATTGGCGTTTTTGATTTACACCTCAGGCACCACAGGCTTTCCCAAGGGTGTGATGTTGAGCGAACGCAATATATTAAGCAATTTAGCAGGCTTTCAAACCGCCCTAAACATTCAACGAGACGGCGAACGCTTCTTACTTGGCTTGCCTGTTTTCCATTGCTACGGCTTGATTTGCTCCTTATTTGCGATTTCAGAACGAGCCACCGTGATTTGTGTGCCTCGCTTTAATCCCAAGCAAATCGTAGAGTTCCTTAAAACCGAAGAAGTGACCGTTTTACCGCTGGTTCCCACCATGTTTACGGTTTTATTGCAAGCGGCTAAACGCAAAAACCAACAGGTTGAAGCGTCTAGCGAAAAGCCTTTTCCCACCTTGCATACCTGTATTTCAGGTGGTGCCGCCTTGCCTGCAAGCTTGTTAGACAGTATTCAAGGAAATTTGAACGTGCAAGTGCTTGAAGGCTACGGCTTGAGCGAAACATCCCCTGTAATTGCCGTGAATACGGCGAGTCGTGGGTCGGTAGCAGGTGCGGTTGGTCAACCGTTGGTGAACTTGCGTCTGCGTTTGGTAAACCATGAAACAGGCGACGTTCTGCCGATTGAAGCAGGCAAAGCCAGTGCGGAAGGTGAAATCCAAGTCGCTGGCGACAGTGTGATGGTTGGCTATTATAAGAATGAAGAAGAAACCGAAAAAGTCCTAAGTCCCGATGGGTGGTTTAAAACAGGCGATTTGGGGCATATTGATGCGGAAGGCTTACTGCGTATTTCAGGCGGTCGCTTGAAGGATTTGATTATTCGAGCAGGCGAAAACATTGCTCCCTTGCCGATTGAACGCATTTTGTCTCAACATGAAGCGGTGGCTCATGTGGCGGTCTTGCCGTTGAAGGATGAAAAGCTGGGTGAAGCCTT
>JBILSS010000112.1:0-7442 GCA_044371965.1 Vampirovibrionales bacterium | reverse complement strand
GTTCTAACGTTCTGTGCAGTTGTCAGGGTACTAACGACCCGAAGAAATTGTTAGGTGATTCAGCCTCAGGATCCCACCCGTTCCCATCCCGAACACGGCCGTAAAGACTGCAGGCAGCGACAATACTCGAGGGGTGACCCTCCGGAAAGATAGCCCTTCGCCTAACTTCCTTTTTATACAACACCCCCCCACGTCTCGTAAGAATCGTGGGGGGTGTTTTGTTTATGTGCTTTTGAGATGAATCTCATGGGTTTTGAGTACCGCCAAATAAAAGGCTTCCACCTTTTTCAAGGTCGCTAAAGGCGGCTGGGGGACATCCAAAAAGGTACTAAATGGCTCGTTTTGCAAAGCTTCTAAAACGCAAAGACTCTTCCATACGCCGTAAGACATCCCCCATTGTTCGATGCCGTCTTTCAACACCATTTTTGTAGGGAATAAGGCAAGTCCCCCTTCTTTCGGCTGATACAACAACTGTTGATCCGCCTCCCCCTGCCAAGCAATCGGACGCTGATGCAGCACATCCCACCCCCACGGAGGCAACTGCCCACTTAAACCCAAAAGCCCTTGCCAAAACCACAATTTCGACCACTGTAAAAAGCCAGCCTCTTCGGTTTGAGTCCACAAGGTAAGCAAAGCTTCATATTGAGCAAATAAGCGTTGACGCTTGGTCGCATCTTCATCAAAGGCAATGGCAAACAATCGCATCAATTCCAAGCAAGGCATTAGGGCTTCATAGGCTTCGTAATTGAGGGCTTTGGCAAAATGCAAGGACGTATGCACCTCGTACTGCTCCAATCGGCATAAGGAAGAACCTGCTTTTGAGGGTCTAATATGCAGATTGAAAATCCCGCCGAGTTCGCTTGCCCCACCGTGCTTGGCTTTTGCACCCTTGGCTTGAGACAATAGAACATCTAATTTTCCCGACTCCCGACTTAAATAGGTGGCAATACGAGAGCGTTCTGTATATTCGATACTTCGTAGGCAAATTGCTGTCACCGTCTCTGCCAAATGAACCATGATTACACTTGTATTTCAGTACGAGGGTTGGATCCCCACTGCAATTTTTTGCGTAACAACCAATAGAAATTGTCCTCTGGCTGATCAAACCCTAGTAACTGTAACGCACTTTTGGATTTTTGAATGTAAACACTTTCCCCACTCGCCAAAGGCAAGGGATCTTGACCATCTAGGCTAAACATAATGGGGTGGATATTGCGTGTAACCGCTTCAATACGAACGCTTGAAGAGGCTGGCACTACGATCGGTTTTGCGGTGAGACTATGCGGACAAATCGGCGTAATGGCAAGGGCTGAAACCCCTGGAACCAAGACGGGACCTCCTGCGGCGAGGTTATAGGCGGTGGATCCTGTGGGGGTTGAAACGATTAAGCCGTCGGCGTCATAGCAGGCGACAGGGAACTCATCAATAAAAAGCTCCAATCGAGACATTTGACTAGGATTAGCGGTTTTGACGACCACATCATTGAGGGCAATCAGCGGGGCTTCATGTTCGGTTAGGGGAGAACATCGCACTTCAAGCAACATGCGTTCTTCTCGATGAAAATCGCCTGCCAAAAGTTGTGCGAGATATTTTTCAATCGCTTCGGTTTCAATACGGGTTAAAAATCCCAAGTTCCCCCGATTGATCCCGATCATGGGGATTTCAGCAGGGGCGTAACATTGAGCCGTTCGTAAGAAGGTGCCGTCTCCGCCGACGACGATGATGAGATCAGGCGACCATTGCTTACGCTCTTCCCACAAGGCGGCACATCCGTCGGTAAAACTCGCTTTGGCGATGTGAACTTCAAGCCCTGCCATAGAAAGAAAACGCTCCGTACGAGCCACATATTCCCCATCAGGATCCGTGCTTTCTTTGACGACAATCAGGGCTTTTTTAAAGCGTTGCGACGTAAACTTATCTATCATATAGAGGTGTTTCCTATTCTCTTTATCCTCTATGATACCACATTTAAAATAGCTTGAGGTGTTGCTTTCATTTGTCGTAAGAGTTCTTCCGCAAATTGACGAGACACCCCGTTGCTTTGCGAATCTTCTCCACTCGCCAAATGCGTCAATAAATCCGCCACATCGTCTCGATTAAGTGCGGTTTTAACGGAAGACACGGTGGCTCCGTCGTTGACTTGCTTATGCACCCACCAATGCTGATGAGCCGCTGCCGCTACGACTGCTTGATGTGTGACGACCAAAACTTGATGCCCTGCTTCTGCCAAGCGTTGCAACTGAAATCCAATGGTTTTGGCGGCTTGACCGCTGGTGCCTGTGTCGATTTCATCAAAGACATAGAGTTTTTTCGCCTGCATTTCGCCTGCCTGTTGAGGAAGACTCGCCACCGTCAAAGCCAGCAAAACTCGAGACAATTCGCCTCCGCTGGCAACTTTGCCAAGGGGTTTAAGTTCATCCCCCACGTTGGCGGAAAAGGCAAAGTTTATCCGTTCTTGACCCTGTGCGTAGGGTTCGACAGGTTCTAAGACAATTTTAAATCGAGCATGAGGCATCGCCAAATCACTCAACGATGCTTGCACTTGAGCTTCTAAATCAGAGGCGAGCTGTTGACGAGCCTGTGTTAAATCATCACAAACACGCTTTAGCCGTTCACTCAACTCCACGACTTGGGCTTTTAGGTTGTCAGGATTGCTTTGTCTAAACTCTAAGTCCGCCAATTCTTGACTACTATTTTCATAATAGCGAATGACATCCGCCAAAGTCGGACCATATAGGCGTTTGAGCTTTTGCAAGTCGTTCAAACGACTTTGCAAGTCATCCAAACGTTGAGGGTTTAAATCAACATCTTCATTCAAGGCACTCAACTGATGAGCAATTTCTCTAAGCTGTTCACGCACGGCATCTAACTGCTCTAAGACAGGAGCCAACCGCTTTTCAGACGCTTCCACTTGGCTTAAACGCTTGCTCAACACACTCAACACATCTGGCATGCTGGGTAAATCATCAGGCGAATCCGCCAAACCCATGAGCTGTAAACCTTCTGCATAGGCTGATTTCAACTGTTCGGCATGAGCCAAGCGGTTGATTTCTTCTTCAAGTGCGTCATCTTCTTCAGGACTTTCCAATTGAAACCGTTCAAGTTCTTGAACTTGCAAACGCAAGACATGCAAACGATGCCCCGCTTCTTGCTCTTCGGCTTCATAAGCTTTTAAAGTCGCCACGGCTTCTTTCCACTGCAAATAAACACGATCCACCGCTTCAAGATAACGTTGATGAGCGACCCCTCCATACGCATCTAAAAGATGCTGTTGATACGCCTGTTGCATTAAAGTCACCGTGCTGTGCTGACTTTGTAGTTCAAGCAAATAAGGACGCAAGCCTTGCATAAAGGCACGAGACACGGAAGTCCCGTTAATGCGAAAACGGCTCCCACTTGTGGTGAACTCTCGGGTCATATCAAGCAAAGCAGAGCCATTGTCGGTACGTTCTAAATAAATGCCTTCTTCTGCTAAGGCGTGCCAAACCGTTGCATCATGTTGAGGACTGACTTCGTACACAAGCCCGACATTTCCTCTTTCATACCCTTTACGTAAGAGTTCTTTGGCAGACGCATTTGCCCCAAAAATCCAGTCAACCGCATCAATCATCAAACTTTTGCCTGCCCCTGCTTCCCCTGCAATGACGGTCATGCCTTGTGGCACATCGATGCGTTGGGCATCAAAGACGGCGATATGCGTTAAGCTTAGTTCACGAAGGCTCATCATAAGAAGGGTATCTCAAGGGGATTGCATAAAGAATAGACCTCTATTCTACACCAAATCCCGATAAAAAGCCAAACAACAGCAAGCAAAGACGATTTAAACCGTTTGAGAGAAATAAGCATCCACCAACGCATCAATAGACGCTTGTGTGTTTTCGACCTTATGTTGTAAAGACGTCGTTTGATGAGAAACCCCAATCACAACAGGAGCAGCGGAAATCGAAACCTTGCCTTCAGACTCAGCAGGAACGTCCAAAGCTTCACCTTCCGTACTTTCATCAATGTTCAATAAAATCCATGTATTGATGTCTTCAATGGAATCCAAACTTTTGGGTGCTTCGGGTCGTGAAACAACCTTAGATTTAGGTGTTTCAATTATTTCTTCAACAGCTTTAGGTGCTTCTTCTCCTTCAGTGGCTTCTAAAGACGTTTCTTCTGGGAAATTTAAGATGTCTTCATCCATAGAAGTCGCTAGAAGGGTATCTTCTTCAAGGCTGTCTTCTTCTAATAGGGAAGCGACCTCATAGGGATTCAAGTGGTCAAGCGTTGCTGTATACGTCGCCACGTTAGGGGTTTTGATTAAAGGAAAACGTCTTAATCCCATTTCAAAAAGACGAAGTGGGGTTTCTTTCACGCCATGGACTTCAATAGAAGAAGAGGCTTCTACTTTTTGAGACGATGCAAACAAGCGTTTCCACAGTAGCAAGCCCAAGTGCTTAAGCATCATCCATGCACTGGGGGAATGGTCTAGGGGCTGGTACCAGTCGGCGTTTTTAACGTGCTGTTTTAAGGGTTTTGACATAAGAATACACCTGATTTTATCGTAAGTATAGTGTTTTATAGATGAAATGAGCTATTAGACTATTCTAGGAGCCTAGATTTTTTTGTGAGGGCGTGTACACAGACGACCATAACAGAACAAAAAAATCGTAGCGACAACGAAGAGGCAATAGAACATTTTATATAGAAAATACTATAATGCGTTGTTTCGTTAAGATATTTACTATTCTATAGTTTTCAACTTGCTTCATGTTAAAAAGAATGGAATTTAAAGCATCTAATGGAGGGATACGCCTTTGGGTGTAGAAAGCTTTCATCCTAAGGTAGAAGGTAAAGTGCTAGGCTCTATGTCACACTACTTATATACGGATTGAGAGAGCAACGGATTGAACTAACACATTTTTCACTGCCTGATGATAAGAGAGACAAAAACGATGAACTTGAATAAGATCTTCTTTTCCCAACGTCCTACGCTGTTTTTTGCTTTGGGCTTCTTGACGTTAATCACGGTTTTCAATACCCTTTCGGCTAATGCCCTAAGCCATATCAACGGGGTGGATTTACGAGAAGAGCAGGGCAACTTGAATCTTTACATCCATACCGATTCACCCTTACGCCATGAAGCCAAGCGTCAAGGCAAGGCCCTTGTGTTGGACTTGTATGACACGGCATTGACTTCCAACGCCTTTGCCATTCAATACGAAAAAGCCCCGTCTATTCAAGGTGTGAGTGTGAAACATTTAGAAAATGGGCATTTGCAACTTATTATTGAAGGCAAGGGTTTAAGCCTGCCCATTGTGGGTTTTCGTGAATTGAATGGATCTACGTCCACCCCCACATTCAAGCAAGCCACTTTGGTAAAACGTGAACAAAGTAAATCAAAGCTTATCCCTCAAGTCAATAAGGTGGCGAAATCCCCAAAAACCTCTTCTGGCGATGTCTTCTTAGCAATTGAAAGTAGCGAAGCCCACAAAATCCCTACGCAGATTGAAAGTGTTTCCAACACCACAACTACGACAAAAAAGAAAAGTACACAGGCTCCAACCGCAACCGACGACCTTTCGATTGAACTAAATCCCAATGTTAATCCCAACCCCAACATTAACCCTCGTGTATCGCCTTTGCTTGAAAGTGACCCAAGTATCGCCAATATGCCTATTGCGATTGAAAGTGATGCCCTTGATGAGCTAGACGCTGAAGAAAGCGAAACGATTGAAGGCACAGGTATTCGTCAAACGGCTCAAACCCTTTTTGTTTTACTTGCCCAATGGGCAAAGGCTCATAGCAATCTGCTTTTAGGCTTTTTATTGATGAGTGCCGTTGGCTTCTTCTTCTTGAGCCGATTCAAAAAGCAACATCCTTTAGATCCTCCCCGTGTCAATAGTGAAAACGGCTTTAGAGTTCCAGAAGCATCCATGCCCTTTACTATGACGCTTCCTGAAGCAAACCCTGCTTCTTACGCCCCACGCTTTATCGCACAAGAAAAAGTAGCTCATCAACACACGATGCAACGGGTGCGTGAAAAAATGAAGCAATCAGGCTTTACTTCAACGCCTGAAGCCCCTCAACAGCCAGATGTCTTCACCGAAGACGGCGTCAACCTCAGAGTCAAAGAAGCAATTGCTCGTAAGCAAGCCCAACGTTACGGTAAAATCGCTCAGATACAGGCTCCTAAAAATGCCATAACGCCAGTTGAAAGCCCTACAGGTAACGCCTTCTTACATGCCATGGCTCAACATATGGACACCGACGGCAAAGAAAATATCGCCAAAGCCATTCAACAAAACAAGCCACAGTTCTAGGGCTTGCTTTACAAGCCCCTAAGGTAAAAGTCACTGACAAAACGGATTTTTCAGAGCAGTGTTAGTTCCCATGCTTCCTACAGAAGCATGGGATTTTTTTATGTCGTATGTAACGAAATATATCAAAAAAACACTTTCTATTGAAAGCCCCCTTTTATTAGTTAAGTGAAGGGGTAAACATATTTAGACATTAAGAGATCAGAAAGCTTCCATGATGTTGCGTTCTGCAAACAGCGTGTCATTTAATTAAAGCCGTTTATGTCGCACTCATGCAAGTGCTTTCCTAAAGAACTTGTATTGTTTAGGTAACATCCTTAAAAACCTCCAATGTTTTTAAGCTCAGAAGAGAAAAGAGAAAATCAATATGCCCATTGCAATCGGGAATCAAAACACACCTCCATTAGGTGCAAGTGTACTAGCAGAGTCCTTTAGACAAGTTAGTGGAGCAGACGCCTTAGATCCAAAAGCATTTGCCACTGCCACTAATTTAAAACCACAGAGTTTTAACAAGGCTAAAGCACAAGAAATAGCACCCACTGCCGATCCCAACGTCCTTAACGCCGTAGTACAAGTCATCTTAGGGCTTATACAACTCATGGGAGCTTCCACCACAGAAGACCCCAAGGCTTCCGCAGGCATTAAGCTAGATTCGAAGACCCCTACGGAAGAAGCTACCGAAATACCTGAAGAAACAGAAACATTCGCTTCTTCCGATTTGGCATCTTTCGATTTTGATAAGATCCGTCAAGCCCAAGAATTAACAGGATTAAACCGAATCAAATAAAATAGACTCTAAACAAAAGGGATGAGAAACTCTCATCCCTTTTGACTTTTCGACTACTTCTGCCCGACGGGGATTTTAATGCCGAGTTCAAGTGCCACACCTTGTCGTGATCCTGTTCGCATCATCGCCTGAGCATACGTCTGCACATCGTGCTGAGTCGTCTTCTGAATGCCAAAACCATACTCGAAATAAGTCCCCAACGCTGGATTGCTCAACGAAAAGGCATCCGCCTTCATCTTCGCACTGTGATACGGATTCATCACCATGTTGGCTTCAATATAAGGCTGCCATCCCTTGATATTCTTCGTCAACCGCACACCAGGAGCAATCTGTAAACTGCTCATCAAGTCAGG
>JBILSS010000111.1:0-7451 GCA_044371965.1 Vampirovibrionales bacterium | reverse complement strand
AGACTCGCAGATGTGTGAAGTGTACAAAGACGTACATAAGCACATCGAGAATCGTAGCGACAACGAAGAGACACTGTACAGGAAATTATAAACTTGGCTATACCTATTTACGTGGTTTGTGCGATAATATTCAATGGCTCATGTGTATAGCTTTTTAATCTTTGAAAAGCTATTGAATCTAAAAGGAAGCATTCGTATGATTCAAAAAGAAGAACTACATAACGTCATCGTCGTCGGTGCCCAATGGGGAGACGAAGGCAAGGCAAAGGTTGTGGATATGCTGGCTGAACAGGCGGATGTCGTCATTCGTAGCCAAGGCGGATGCAATGCGGGGCATACCGTGAAGTTCAACGGCGAAACCTTCAAGTTTCATCACCTGCCTTCGGGGTTGTTGTATCCTGAAAAATGGTGCATTATCGGCTCAGGCGTGGTCATTGCCCCTGAAGTGCTAAAAAAAGAACTCGAAGACATCCACGCCAAGGGCTATTCGACCGAAAATCTTAAAATATCCGAACGCTGCCATGTGACGTTGCCTTATCACATTGAGCAAGACAAGCGTCAAGAATTGTTACGCACGGCGAACGCCCCCGAATCGAAGATCGGCACCACAGGGCGAGGCATTGGACCGACTTACATGGACAAAGTCGGACGCATCGGCATTCGTGCAGGGGACTTACTCGAATCACCCGACGTTTTGCGTAAGCAGATTCAGCGTATTATTAGTGAAAAAGGCTTTTTTGAACAAGCCAGCCTCCCTTATTTGCTGGACGTTTGCGAGGCTTACAAAGCCATTTTAGCCCCCTATATCACCGATACCGTCGCCCTATTGCAAGACGCTCTTTCCCAAAACAAACGTCTTTTATTTGAAGGTGCTCAAGGGACGCTCTTGGATGTCGACTTTGGGACGTATCCGTATGTGACCAGCTCCAACTCGACCGCAGGCGGAGCCTGCACAGGCACAGGCGTTGGACCTTCTAAAATTGATGCGACTTTAGGCGTGATGAAAGCCTATTTGACTCGAGTGGGTGAAGGGCCGTTTCCGACGGAACAAAGCAACGAAGTCGGTGAAATACTCGGGGAACGTGGGCAAGAATTCGGCACCACGACAGGACGCAAACGCCGTACGGGTTGGTTTGACGGGGTTGTGGCTCGTTATGGCGTGGAAGTCAACGGCTTAGACGGTATTGCTCTGACCAAGTTGGATGTCTTGGATACCTTTGCGGAAATTAAAATCGCCACACATTACCAGCATAAGCATACGCATGAAGCCTATCATCGTTTCCCAGCGAGCTTGAGTGTTTTGGCGGATTTAGAGCCTGTTTACGAAACGCTTGAAGGCTGGCAAAGTGACACGACACAAATCACACAGTACGCCGATTTGCCGCCTGCGTGTAAAGCGTATTTAAAGCGTTTAGAAGAGGTCTCTCATTGCCCTGTGTGGATGGTGAGCGTTGGGCCTGAACGTCAGCAAACCATGATGCGAAAAAACGTTTTTAACCCCACGATTTCGGTATAGGGGAAATAATCGTATGATGTCTCAAAAAATACAACGCCCCAAAGGCACGCAAGACATTACGCCTGAGCTGTCTCATGCGTGGAAGCACCTGCAGGATGTCGCTATTCACACGCTGGAATTGGCGAATTATAAGGCGATTCATACGCCGATTTTTGAAGCCACGTCGCTTTTTGCACGTGGCGTGGGCGAATCGACGGATATTGTCAACAAAGAAATGTACAGCTTTGAAAAAAGTGACCGTAGCTTGACCTTGCGTCCTGAAGGCACGGCGGGCGTGGTGCGGGCTTTTGTGGAAAATAAATTGAGCCAGCACGGTTTGCCGCAACGACTCTATTATATAGGAGCGATGTTTCGTTATGAGCGTCCGCAAGAAGGACGTCAACGGCAGTTTCACCAAATCGGAGCGGAACTCATCGGGCTGGATACCCCTGCCGCCGATGCCGAAAGCATCTTGCTAGCGTGGCAGGTATTGAAGGCATTTGGTATTTCAGATTTACGTTTGGAACTGAATACGGTGGGAGATCCAGCCGATCGTCCTCGTTTTCGTGAAGCGTTGCAAGGGTTGTTGAAGCCTCACTTTGAAACGCTTTGTGCGGACTGCCAACGTCGTTTTGAACAAAACCCCATTCGCATGTTGGACTGCAAAATCCCTACGTGTCAAACCATTTACACCAGCGATGCGGTGGAAGATTTCTTGCAAAACTTTGATTGGTCACCCGAAGCCAGCGAAGCATTTGAGCAATTGTGCCATATTTTAAGCGTTAATGGCGTGCCGTTTACCGTAAACCGTCGCATGGTGCGTGGGCTGGACTACTACTCTCGCACGGTGTTTGAGTTCATCACCGAAAAGCTCGGCGCCCAAGGCACCGTCTGCGGAGGCGGTCGCTATAACGGCTTGATTGAAGAACTCGGTGGAGCAGCCACCCCTGCGATCGGTTGGGCGATGGGCGTTGAGCGTTTGTTTAAGCTCATCGAACACCCCGAAGCCCCTAGTTTAGATGCCTACATCGTCACCGATTGCCATGCGGAAGCCTTCGCTTTTGCCGAACATTTGCGTCAACAAGGCTTGAAAGTCGAAGTCGATTTAAGCGGTCGTAATTTTGGCAAGCAATTGCAAGCGGCTGGTAAGCGTTCGGCTCGCCATGTGTACACGATCGGTTCGCAAGAGCTGGAAACGGGTGTGATTCCCTTTAAAAACTTTGAAACAGGCGAATCGTCGAGCCTGAACTTTCATTTCCCCAATGCCTTAACCCACAGAAAGTAGGGCGTCTTCATGCGACTCAAACGTCCATTTCTGCTTGCTCTCGCCATGGCTCTATTTTGCACGGGGATCGCTCATGCTGGTAAGACCGTTTTGAAAACAGCTATAAAAGAAGCGGTTCAAGCCGAAATACCTGAAGCTAGTGTGCCTGTCGAAAAAGAGCTGACTCGGCTTGAAGTGGCGAAAACCCTTTTGACGCACTTTCAAATCCCGCCGTCTTGGACGCTCACCGACCTTTCCCCTTTTAGAGACGTCCCCACCACCGACACGCAATACCCTTTGCTCGAAACGGCGTGGCAGTTTCACGTCTTGACGCCGAAGCCATCTTGGCGATTGTTACCCCAAGCGCCGATGAGCCAGCTTGATGCGTGGTTGGCATTGAAGGGCTTGCTTTTCACCAAAGAGCCCCTCAAGGATGCGTATACACTCGCTTTACTTTCAGAAGATACTAGCTTTAACGCCTTGCCTGAAGCCACGCAAAAGGACTTGGCAATTTTATATGAACATTATGTCTTTGATGTGTTTCGAGACTTGCCGTTGACGCCAAAGACCACGGTAACAGACCGTTGGCTCAACGAGCGATTGGCATTTCTGCCCCAAGCCCAAGAGATGCTCACGATCGACACCAAGCGAGGCTTTACGAGTGTTTCGTGGCGATTGATCCCTAGTTTAGGGGCTGGCTTTAACTTGGTGATTTCCCCACAAGAAGCGATACTTGGCCCTCGATTACGCTTGGGGCAGACGCTGTTTTTCCGTTTGAATGTGCCGTTATACCCCACGAATAAGGATGTGATTGTGGAAGATTCGAGCCTGTCTGGCACGATTACCAAGCTTGAAAGAGAAGTGAACCGTCCAGCATTAAGTTGGGTGACGGTGACGCTGAATACGGTGAGAAATGGTCATTCGAATGTCGTGTGGCGATTGAAGGCGGATTTGCGTTTCCCGATTCTAACTATTGCAGAACAGCCCTTGTCTAGCTTGGGTAATTTGGGGAATGTGAAAGTTCCCGATGTGGCTCAGGTGCAGAACTATATTTTACCGACGCAACAGTTTAGCACCAATACCACAGCGGTCGAAAATCCTTAGACCCTTTAATACCATTTCTTATACCATTTAAACGATTGAATAGCGTATAGGTGGATTCTAGGAGGCTAGACTCGCAGATGTGTGAAGTGTACAAAGACGTACATAAGCACATCGAGAATCGTAGCGACAACGAAGACGCCAGACGCTATTTAATCGTTAACGCAAGGCACGAGGCATCTTAGCAAGGCAACGGGTCAACGCCTCTTCTAAGGCATGGTGACGCTTTTTCGCCTTGCTATACCACCATAATTCCGTAGGCGGTGCATTGCCCTCACCTTCTGCCGAATACAAGGCAAACCACACTTGATGATGTGGGATAAAGCTCAACACACAACCCAACGCCAAAATCAACAAACTCACATATAAAAAGGTTGTTTCAGGGGCGTATTTAATCTGCAAACCTGTTGCCATAACCGCCTTTTTGTATTGAAGGCTTAGCCCCCCTAAGCTTGCGGAAGCTCCCCCTTCTTCCAGAGAAAGTATGGTTTTATTGGCTTCACTAAAACCTTTTTGATACCCTTCTAAAATGCCATTACGTTCCAGTAAAATGTGCAAGCGGTTACGAGGCAAGCCATCCGTAAAACGTCCGAGCGGAAAAATAAACAAGCGAGTCGTCGTATTCACAGGATGCACCGCATACGGACGTCCTGCTAGTGTTTGAGACGCATCAAGACGTAAAGGCACTTGGTCAATCAAGACATCGTGCAAGGTGGTGGGTGAAAATTGGGCTTGATAAAACGTCACGCCGTCATACACAAAGGGGTGATTCACCGAAGTCTTGCCTTCGGCGAGGACTTCACCTGTAAGGGGATCCAAAATCTGTAAGGTGGACGTAAATTGCTTAGGAATCAGAGGCGATTTTTTTTGAAACTCAATATCAAAATCGGTCACCTTGAACTTCCATTCAGGAATACGACCCAACCAATAAGGGGGATTCGTCGATGTTTGAAAGGCATCGGCTTCACTCAAATAAATGGACTCATTGGGTTTGAGCGTGCTTTGTGCGGTAAAATTACTGAAGGCTCCGTAAAGCCCTGCCAACAACGTCAACGCAATGCCCAAATGTGTAATCATCGGGCCGACACGCCCGAGCCAGCCTCGTTGAGCGTAGAGGCTCCAAGGGTGCTTGGGGCTTGAAGGCGTGATGCTAAAGCCTTCTTGTTTTAAAGCCAACGTTAAGGTGGCTAAAGTTTCAGGGGGTGCCACGGAAGGCGAAAGACGTAGGGAGCGACCCGTTGAACAGCTTTGAATATGCGTGGCATTCATTAACGTTTTGAGTGTAATCGAACGCCATGCAGGACGCAACCAACGAAAGGATCCCAGTACAATCGACACAAAAAACAAGGCTTCTAAGCTAAAAAACCAAGGACTATAAAAAACGTTAAAAAAGCCCATGGCTTTGAGATAGGGCGTGCTGTTGCCAAATTGACGCTGAATATCCGCTAAATTGACTAAGCTTTCTTGTGGCATTAAGCTCCCCACAATGCACGCCAACGCCAAAGCAATCAACAATACAATCGCCAGTTCCATAGACGCCAATAAGCGGTAACCCTGCTTGAACAAACGCAACCAAGGCAAGCAAATGGGGTGGTTTAATCGTGTTTTAGAAGCCTTTACAGGTTTGGGCATTAGGGGCATCCTATTCGTAAGATGGACTTTCTTTCATTCTAGCATACCCATAAAACAATAGCCGTCCTTTGGGGACGACTATTTATGAGGTCAATTCTTTGATTGATTAAAGCATGACGGCTTTCATAGTAGAAGCAGGCAACAGAACCGTGTTCCACAAGCCTTTCCAAAAAACTCGGGTGCAATCTTGCAACAATTGACGGGCTTGTTGACGAATGCCCTCAGGTCTGGCACATAGGTTCATCGCACATAAGGCTAAAAGGCTGGTGAGTAAACCTGTTAAGCCAATGCCCATTTGCAAAGGTCCTTGCATGAAAACGTCTTTCAAGCGTTCTTGACGCACCGTGGGACGCACCGTCTTACTCGCATTCTGTTGGTTTTGAACCACCTTGTTCAAAGCGTTCTTATTCACACGCGTGTAAGGCAAGAACTCGGCTAAATCTTCAGTTGCCATATCACGTTCTAAGGCTTCATCCATGTCGTAGACGGTGTCTTCACTCAATAAAGATTTCCGCTTTGAATGAGCCGCTTTAGCACGAGCAATCACTTGCGTCGGTTTTAATAGAGCATCATCACCCAATTTTTTGAGCTGATCTTCATTCAAATGTTCTTGTGCTATGCCTTTTAAAGAGCTTAAGTTTGGCTGAAGACGTTTGCCGAAATAGCGTTCCAAGTCAATTTCAATGCCACCGTCGTAACGGGGTTTGTCGCATTTTAAGACGAAAGTTTTGCGTTCTGAGTTAGACATAGAGAGGTTCATCCTTTACTGAGGGTTGTGACGAGAGAGAAGAGGGTTTAAAGAGTTTGCATTGAGGTTGCTTTCTATAAGTATTAAAACAATCTTAAGAACACTCTGTGCTAGGGTTAATAGTTCTGTTACATTTCTTATAGAAAGGTCTGTGGAAGTCCTGTTCCCTCTCCTTGAGGAGAGGGCTAGGGAGAGGGGGGAATATCTAAAACCCAGTGTTTACATCTACTCCCCACCCCAACCCTCCCCTTAAAGGGGAGGGAGTAAAATGCCTTTTAGACTTTTGCAGAGCTTTCTATAGAAAGGTCTGTGGAATTCACAAAAAATAACCCCCTTCTTGTTAAAGAAGAGGGTGTTTATTTAAGAGAGAAGAGATAGATTGAGAGAGAAAGAGAAAGAAAAATACCTTAGAAAGAAAAGCCAGAACTAAAAAATAAGAGAGAGAGAGAGAGAGAGGAAAATAAAATTACTGTTGTAACAACCTCAACGCCAGCTGTGGCAGTTGATTTGCTTGTGACAAGACTTGAGCCGATGCCTGCTGTAAAATCTGATTCTTGGTCATTTCCGCAGATTCCTTCGCAATATCCGTATTACGGATGCGTGATTCAGACCCTGACAAGTTTTCAATCGCAATGCCTAAGTTCTTGCTACTGGATTCAAGACGGTTAATCATCGCACCTATAGAGGCTCGACGGTTGCCCACTCGAGCAAGGGCAACGTCGATTTTACTTAGGGTGTTAAGAGCCGAACTGTTATTACCAAAACCGAGAGAAGACCCTGCCGTCAGACTAAATAAAGCAGAAGACGTAATACTGCTGAAAGGATTCACGCCACCGACGTTGGCAATATTAATGCGATCCACCTGTGAATTGGAATTAGAACCCACTTGTAGGTAATAACTGGTAATCGTTCCGTTCAATAGGCTACGCTTGTTAAACTGGGTCGCCGCCGCAATACGGTTTAAATCGGCTGAAAGCTGGCGAACTTCAATGCTTACGGCACTACGTTGTTGTGAAGAGTTGGTGTCGTTGGCGGCTTGAACAGTAAGTTCACGCATCCGCTGGAGGTTCTCAACGACGGTTTAGAAGGTACCGTCCACCACGTTTAAGACGTTGATGCCGTCTTGGGTATTGTCTAAAGCTCGTTGGGAGCCTCTGATTTGTGAACGCAAGCTTTCTGAAATCTGAAGTCCTGCGGCGTCATCGCTGGAG
>JBILSS010000110.1:0-7553 GCA_044371965.1 Vampirovibrionales bacterium | reverse complement strand
ACGCTGGACGAAGAATCCAATGTGGTGGGGGAATGGTTAGACGCTCTCTTCACCCAACCCATTCAATGGACGCCTATGGACTTGGATGCTAAAGTTCAAGCATCTAGCACGTCCACGCAAAATGTCGCCTTTCCGCAAGACGTTTCTTCTACCAAAGCTTCGGTAACGGTGAATCGGGTGAATCACTTGGTGATGAAAGACGGACTAGAACGGGTCTATACGGCGTTGCAATCCAAGCAGTGGGATGTCGCTGAAAACGTCATTGCCGATGTGTTTCAAAACATTCCGCCTGATGCCATGACATCCAAGCAACGTCAGCAATGGCAAGGTTTACAGTTTAAAATTTGGCAGAAACAAGGCAAGTACGAAAGCATTTTAAGTAAAGCGTTACGAGTCCCCCAAAATGAGCAAAGCCCTGAATTGACTCGTTTAACAGCAGATGCCTACGCCCAAACAGGCGATTACAAGGAAGCCATTCGTACCTTGCATCCGTTGCTTGCCATACCTACAGATGCTGAAAAATCGGACGCTAAAACCGTTTTAAAATCATGGGAGCGTTTGTCGTCATGGGCAAAGGAACTTCAAAATCCTGCCTTGGAACATAAAATGTTGGAAGGCTACTATAAGGCATCGAAAGCAGGGGTGGCTCCTGCGGATATTGCGTTAGAAACGATTAAGCGATTGCAGATCTTAGAGCAGCTTCGGGGTAAGGATGCCCACGCCTTAAAGTTGGCTCAAGAGCGAGTCAACCTCGCCAAAGCCCAACGCAATAAGGCTGGATACAATTCGGCGTTACAGGATGTGGCGTCTTTGTACTTGAATCAAGGCGAAAGCGAGAAGGCTCAGAAGGTGCTGGCTTTATTGTAATAGTCTTCGCTATAAAAGGCTTGAAAACAAACACCTTTTCGCTTATACTTATTAAAGTAAAGCTAAAAGGAAATCACATGGGCTTAACCACTGTTTCTATTACACTTAAGAATCCACGCTTGGCAGACTTACATCCTCTTGAAGTCGAAATGCTGGTGGATACAGGGGCTTTACACATGTGCATTCCTGAACATGTGGCTCTTCAATTAAAGCTAGAACCTGTCGATCAAAAAGAAGTCACGCTTGCGGATGGCTCCAAAAAGCTTGTGCCTTATGTCGGACCGATTCAAGTACAGTTTCAAAACCGTATGGGGTTTGTGGGTGCTTTGGTTTTAGGTGATCAAGCCTTACTCGGGGCTATTCCTATGGAAGATATGGACTTGGTTGTGATCCCTAGCACTCGTCAATTGGTGGTGAATCCAGCCAGCCCCAATGTCGCCATGAGCATTGCAAAATAATAGCGAAGACTCTGCGAAATCTTTTTTCCTGTCCCCCCTCCTAATTTTAGGAGGGGGTTAGGGGGCGGTTAAACTCACAAACAGCGTCTAGGGTTTAACCTCACCCTCGAACGTCTAACGACGTTCTGTTCCCTCTCCTAAAATTAGGAGAGGGAACAGGAGTTTCGCAGAGCTTTCTATAGCATTTAAGCGATTTTCGCTAAAAGAGAAACTGTAAATCGCTTTGTACCGTCGAAAAAGGGGATGAGTCCAGCAACGGCGATTCATGTATCGCTAGTTCAGGGACAATCCAGCCCACATGAGCCAGTAAATGCCACGCAAAGGCATCCCGAGCAGCAGGATCGCCTGCCAAGCTTTTGATGATAAGCGTTTCACGGGTTTCCAAGTTCCACAAAACCACCAAGCCTTCCGCCCCACCTTTGGAAATAATCGGCAGAGGCATTTGCCCCAAAACCGTGTCAAAACGATGCGACCCCGCCACCAAATGCGGATGCATCTTCATCCACTTCAACATCATATCTCCCAAGCTTCCTTGGGCATAGCTGTGCATAAAACAAAGGGCTTCTTCTAGCGAAAGATAAGGCGTCGGTAATTGGCAACCGTCTGTTCCCCATAGATGCGTGGCATCAACAGGGGTATGCAAGTGCATAAAGCTCAAAATATCCTGAAACAAAGGATGTTCTGGTAAATGATAGTTCGACATAGGCAAGTTCAAACGTTTAGCCAAGGCAAGCATCATGGCGTGTTGCCCTGAACAATTGTGATGCAACACGCTTGGAACTTCTTGAATCAGCTCTAAAGCACCATACAAGGGTGGATGCACCCCACAGACCAAACCATGTTCTGCGTCTTCCCTTGAAAGCCCTGCATCATTCAACCACCACTGCACCCAATGTTGATGCACGGCTTCACCCGAATGCGAAGAAGAGGCAATGACCCATGCTTCGGTGGGAATTTCCAACAAAAGTTCGGGGGCGATTTGGGCGATCGTGTGAAATAAGGCGGTGCTTTGCAAAGGCTTAAACGTCGAACGTAAGTAGGTGGAAACCGTCGGGAAGTCGTGGCTTCCCACAATGTTGCCGTGCAAGTCTATTTTTCCCCATTCAAGGGGCTTTTGGGCTTCAACATGCCCTTGTCTTGTTTTGAGTATTCCTGAAAACATGTGTATGTTCCATTGCTTTATAATACCAATTAAACGATTAAATAGCGTCTGGCGTCTTCGTTGTCGCTCGGGTTCTCGATGTGCTTATGTACGTCTCTGTACACCTCACCCATCTGCGAGTCTAGGCTCCTAGAATCCACTTATACGCTATTCAATCGTTTAATTGGTATAAGAACTTTATTCTACAGTAGCACAAAATTATATTGACGGTGTTTTATGTGATTGAAATCATCTACTGGATGTGCTATAAGAATATAGTATTCGACTCCAAACTTTTCACTCTCATTAACTTTTAAGGATTTACTCATGGCTTCTTTCAATTCCGCAGCGTCCGTTTTTCCTCGTCAAGCGGTTTTCGCTTCGGCGACTTTGCCTCCACAAACCCCAGTCCCTAGCTTCTTTGGGGGGAATACAGCAACGGCAAGCCCTGCTACGCCTGTGGCAAATACACCTGCTACACCCGTGGTGACTCCCCCTGCACCACCAGCGGATACCTTTACCCCGACGGCTCCTGCTCCTGTTGCGACGACTGCTCCTGCTGAAACGCCTCAAACCAGCACCGCTCTTGCTCCGAATACGGCGACGGCTCCCGAAGCAACGGATGCCCAAAAAGCAGAAGACGCCAAAAAAGAAAATGGCTTCATGAAATTTGCAAAATCCCCTATCGGTATTGGAGCTGGGGTTGTCGTTGGAGGTTTAGGAATCTGGGCAGGTGTGAATGCTTTCAAAGGAGGCAATACCTCCATTGCCAAGCTTGGAAAACTGGTCAAAGACTTAAGCCAAGACGGCTTAGACGATACAAGCAAAAATACCTTGCTTGAGCAGTATGCTGGACATTTAAGAGCGTTAACCTCTAAAGATGCAAACCACACGGAAGCCACTTGGGAGAAATTATCTTCCGCCATTGAACACGTTCACGCAAAACATGGCACAGATGAAATCGCACAAGTGAGGTTATTAGAAGGCTTGGGTGATACGCACCCCAGTGATTTGAAGTCCTTAAGTGGCTCCGCTCAGCAAGCCATTCAAGAAACGTCTGAATCGTTTGTAGAAGGACTTGGCAAGAAAATGATCAAAGCTGAAGAGGGAGCCTTTTATGTTGCCCCACTTCAAAATGCGGTCAAGTGGTTGGTGCATCCGCATGGTGACGAGTCGTTTGGGATTAAAGATGAAGCCAGTCTTCTCAACACGGCTAAAAATATCATTGAAGCCTTAGGCAAGGTTGACCCTGAACAAAATCATTTGCCTGCACTTCATAAGAGCTTGAGTGCTTTCACCTTGTCCAATAAAGACTTCCCTGTGGCGAAAAAAGGAGACACCCTCCCTGAAGTAGATCTCACCCAAATCACGGATGTCATTTCCGCAGGAACACAGTTGTACAATGCTCGATTAAAGGGTAAGGTTTCCACTAAAGAAGTTTTAGAAGCCTTAAACACCAAAGGCATTGGTGAAGGGTATGACGCTCTCTCCAAACCTAATGGTTTTAAAGAACTTCAAGCACTCCTCTTGCCTAAACCTGAATCCGAAGAGAAAAAATTTCCACAAAGAGTGCTTTCTTTTTTCCCAGACGTAATATTCTCTCCAGAGAATAGACAGAAGTCTGAGGTTTTCAGAATTGGTAGATTTGTAAGAGACACTTGGAACAACGTAACTACTAAAAAAACCACGGAATAGTTCAATATTGAAGTATAGAGTGTAATACAAACCATAATAGTTTCAATTAGAAAAGTCCCCTTCATGTGACAATGGAGGGGGCTTTTCTACAGATAAGACGCCGTCACACTCGCTTTAGATTTCAGAAATCCTGTCAAGTCGCCTTCATAGACCACTTGACCGCCTAGCTCGTCGGCTTCAGGGCCCATGTCCACCACCCAATCCGACGCTTCACTAATAAACTGCGTATTATGCTCGATCACAATCACCGTATGCCCCACATTCACCAGTCGTTGCAAGGCATTGACCAACACAGGCACATCGCTCATGTGAAGCCCTCGAGTCGGTTCATCAAACAAAAAGAGCGAAGGCTTTGAAACCGCTTTATCATCCATAGGGAGATACGGAGCCAGCTTCAAACGTTGGGCTTCCCCACCTGAAAGCGTCGCCGTGGCCTGCCCCATGGGGAGGTATCCCAAGCCTAGATCCACCAGACACTGCAAGCGTTTACGCACTTTCGGAGCCGTCTTAAAGAACTGCATCGCTTCATCCACGCTCATGCACAGCACATCATAGACCGTACGACCAAACAAATCCACCGAAAGCACACTGTCTTGAAAGCGTTTGCCGTTGCAATCGGCACAAGGCATCGTCATATTCGCCATAAATTGCATGTCAATGGTGACTTCGCCTAAGCCTTCACAGGTTTCACAGCGTCCCCCTTTACTATTGAAGGAAAAATGCGCTGCCGTCAAACCCAAGGCTTTCGCCTTCACCGATTCGCTAAACAATTTGCGGATTTCATCATACGCCTTGACGACCGTCGCTGGATTCGATCGTGACGAGCGTGACGGCGTAGATTGATCCACCCACACGACGCCGCCTGTGAAATGCTCTAGTCCGTCAATGCCACCGCACGGCAAGACATCAAAGGGGGGCAATTCCCCTTGCGAGTTCAACACATGACCGTACAAGGTTTGTACGATTAAGCTCGATTTTCCAGCCCCACTCACGCCCGTGACGCAAGTCAACTGCCCCACAGGGAATCGAGCCGTGACGTTTTTAAGATTATAGCCTGTAGCCTCGTAAATGCTCAAATAATGCTTGGCAGAATCTAACGGAGCCGTTTTATAGCGTTTCGGAGCCTGCAAACCCTGAGCCGTCTTCGTTTTGCTTTTCAAAAGCGACGGAAAGTTCCCTTGAAAAAGGATGCTTCCGCCGTGCTTACCGCTCCCGATGCCCATGTCGATAATGGCATCCGCTTGCTTCATGACTTCAGGGTCATGTTCCACCAAAACCACCGTATTGCCCAAGTCCTTGAGCTGTTTCAAGACATCCATAAGGCGTTCCGTGTCTCGTGGATGCAAACCCACGGTGGGTTCATCCAAGACGTAAAGCGTTTCGGTGAGTTCACTACCAATCGAAGAAATCAACTGCACCCGATGGGCTTCCCCCGAAGAAAGACTTCTTAAGGGACGCAACAAGGGAAGGTAGCCTAAGCCCACGGCATCTAGCCATTGGAGCCGTTGCAGGAGCGAATCCCACGCATCCACCGCCAAACGAGGCAGGCGAGCTGGCACAGGATTATCCGCATTTTTAAAGCGTTTGAGCAGATCTTGAACAGGCGTCTGTAACCAGCGTTCATAGCTCATGCCTTGCATTTGCGTGCTTCGAGCCAAAGGATTCAGGCGACTGCCTCCACACGCCGTGCATTCAAAATAGCCCCGATATTTGGCGAGATGCATGCGGACGTGCATTTTATAACGCTTGCTTTCCAAGTACGTAAAAAACGGACGAATCCCCACAAAGGCACCGAAACCGTCCCATATGTGACGCTGGTCTTCAGGGCTTAGGGCATCATACGGCACATTCAGCGGAATACCGTGACGCTTGGCTTCTTGCTCAAGGCTCAGCTGTAATTCAAGGTAAGACGGCGTTTGAAACGCATGCACCGCACCGCCTCGCAGGGTTTCCTTCTTATTGGGGATGATGCGTGCTTCATCCAGCCCCATGACTCGCCCATACCCTTCGCAAGTCGAGCAGGCTCCTTGTGGATGCATATAGTGAAAGTGGTGCGGACTCAAGGGCGGAATGCTCTGCCCGCAGTCGAAGCATCCGTTGCTGGTGAGCAAGGTCTTGGTGGTCGTTGTTTCGCCTGTTTTGAGATGAGCCACCCACGCAATTCCCTTGTCGCTGCCCAAAAGTTCGAGGCTCTGATTGACTCGGTTGATGACATCGTTAAAGCGATTGAGCAAGGCATCGTCGAGGTCGCCCTTGAACTTAAAGCGATCCAACAAAAAGCAGAGCTGTTGTTTTTCATGCACATAATCGTTTTTCCATGTGGGCATAGATTCGCTCAGCATCACGGGCTTGAGGTCGACATCTAGGATACGGTCATAACCCAAGCCAAACAAGACGGGATATAAGGTTTTCATCAATTTTTTAGGAACTTGCAAGCTCAAGTACACGGCGGTATCGGGAGGTAGATCCGCAAACAGATAGGTGGGTAGATCTTCAGCGAGATTTTGCAGCAAGCGATGCGATCCGCAATGGGGGCAAGTCTTTTCGCCCAAGTAATAAAACAATTGCGACAAGTAATCAATGGCATCGATGCTTACGCCGACGGTGGCTCGGGCATTGGTGATCGGATTATGTTGAGACAAACCCACGGCGGGGGGGATGTTGTGGACTTCTTCCACCCGAGCCTTTTGGAATTGTTCCATAAATTGCCGAGCGTAAGACGACAGCGATTCCATGAAGCGACGCTTGCCTTCGGCGTAAAGCGTGTCAAAGGCGAGTGAGGACTTTCCACAACCCGAAGGTCCAGTAATAACGGTGAGCTGGTTGAGGGGAATGTCGACATTGAGATGCTTGAGATTATGCTCGTACGCCCCACGAATGCGGATGCTTTCATCCGACAGAGATGCCTCTAAATCAATCGGAATCCTATCCTCCGTGCAAGTGGCATCGACAGACATGGTGAAAACCTATTTTCATTTTGAGAGGGACATCTTAATATTCTAAATTTTAAGCTTCAAAGCGTTTGATGATGAGGCAACTGTTATGCCCGCCAAAGCCGAAGGAGTTGGACATCGCATAGTCGAAGTTTTCCAGCTTGCGAGCCGTGTGAGGCACATAGTCTAAATCACAGCCTTCATCAGGGTTGTCCAAGTTAATGGTGGGCGGTACGGTTTGATGCAAAAGAGCTTCAATACAGATAATCGCCTCAATGGCACCTGTGGCTCCCAACATGTGACCGTGCATACTTTTGGTAGACGACACCAATAAGCCGTTATGGGCGTATTCCCCAAAGACACGCTTAATCGCCACGGTTTCCGCTAAATCACCAAGAGGTGTCGATGTACCATGAGCATTGATGTAATCAATATCTTCAGGTTCAAGATCTGCTGAAC
>JBILSS010000118.1:0-6913 GCA_044371965.1 Vampirovibrionales bacterium | reverse complement strand
ATACTGGGGGGAGGGAGGACGTAACACGTCCCTCCCCCCGCCGCCCCTTAAGCCGCTTTGGGGGTTTGGGGAGTCTTTGGCGGGACAAAGACCCCCAAGCACCAGCTCAAGATAGAAGCTAGCCAAAACGAGTAACTTAAACACAAAATTGAAACAAATTTTATCAAATTATAGGCTATCTAAAAAATAGTTTCTTGTAAACACTTAATACCATGAACTTTTTCAAAAAGTCAAAAAACTGTTACATGTAACTTTACTTGCATTTTTAGTGCCTCTTTGCGTAAACTGTATGAATACATCAGTTTATGGCTCGGCTTTCCAAACCAAACGCCATACCTATTATTTTGACTGTGAGGAGACCCTTTTTATGATGCACGTCATTAAACGCAACGGGCAACGCGTGGAAGTTCGATTCGATGAAATCCTAGATCGTGTGAATTCACTCTGCTTTGATCTCGATCATCGCTACATCGAACCCATTGAAATCGCCAAGCGAGTGGTGGATGGCATCTATGACGGTGTGACCACAGAACAGCTCGATCAGCTGGCGGCGGAAACGGCAGCGAGCATGACGTCCTTGCATCCTGATTATGCGAATTTGGCGGCTCGGGTGGCGGTGTCAAACTTGCATAAAAAAACGAAAGCCTCCTTTAGTAGCGTAATTGAAGATTTGTACACCTATATTGATCCCAAAAGCGAACAGCCTGCGGGCTTAATTAGTGATGACGTCTATGCCTTCATCAAAGCCAACGCCGCTCGGCTCGATTCAGCCATTCGCTATGAGCGGGATTATCTCTTCGATTACTTCGGCTTTAAAACGCTGGAGCGTTCCTATTTGTTGCGTTTGTACGGACAAGTTGTCGAACGCCCCCAACACATGTGGATGCGTGTTTCAGTTGGCATTCACGCTGGCGATGTGGACGCTGCGATTGAAACTTATAATTTGATGTCTGAAAAATGGTTTACCCATGCGTCGCCGACCTTGTTTAACGCAGGCACGCCAAGCCCTCAGCTCTCTTCCTGCTTCTTGCTAGGCATGCAAGACGATAGCATCGCTGGCATTTACGACACGCTCAAGCAAACGGCGTTAATCTCCAAAAATGCGGGGGGCGTTGGCTTACACATCCACAACATACGTGCCAAAGGTAGCTATATTCGTGGCACCAACGGTACCTCCAACGGCATTGTGCCGATGCTCCGTGTCTTCAACGACACGGCTCGTTATGTGGATCAAGGTGGCAATAAACGAAAAGGGGCGTTTGCCATCTACATTGAACCGTGGCACGCCGATATTTTTGAATTCTTGGACTTGCGTAAGAATCACGGCAAAGAAGAGTTCAGAGCCAGAGATTTATTCTTGGCGTTGTGGATTCCTGACTTATTTATGCAACGTGTGGAAGAAGACGGCGATTGGTCGTTGTTCTGCCCGAATGAAGCCCCTGGGCTTTCGGATGTGTACGGCGAAGATTTTGCGACACTTTACACGAAGTACGAAGAATCCGACAAGCCTCGTCGAATCGTTAAGGCTCGTGAGTTGTGGTTTGCAGTGCTGGAATCTCAAATCGAAACGGGCACGCCTTATATGTTGTATAAAGATGCCTGCAACCAAAAGAGCAATCAAAAAAACCTCGGCACGATTAAGTCTTCCAACTTGTGTACCGAAATCGTGGAATACACCGCCAAAGATGAAATTGCGGTCTGTAATTTAGCCAGTATTGCCCTAAGTCGCTTTGTGGCTCATGGTAAGTTTGATTTTGAACGCTTGCATTACATTTCAAAAGTGGTGACTCGTAATTTGAACAAAATTATCGATATTAACTACTACCCACTGCCTGAAACGTCGAACTCGAACTTGCGTCATCGTCCGATTGGCATTGGTATTCAGGGGCTGGCGGATGCCTTCTTGCAACTCAAGCTCGCCTTTGACAGCGACGAAGCGAAAGAACTGAACCGTCAGATTTTTGAGACGATTTATCACGGTGCTTTAGAAGCATCCAACGAGTTGGCTCAAGAGCATGGATCGTATCAGACGTTTGCGGGGTCTCCTGCGAGTGAAGGCATTTTGCAGTTTGACCTGTGGAATGTGGATCCTGGGGATGAGCGTTACGATTGGCATGCCATGAAGAAAAAGATTAAGACTTCAGGCTTGTACAACAGCTTGTTATTGGCTCCGATGCCCACGGCTTCGACGTCGCAGATTTTGGGCAACAACGAGTGCTTCGAGCCTTACACGAGCAACATCTACACACGGCGTGTTTTGTCTGGTGAGTTTACCATTATCAACAAGTATTTGGTGAAAGATCTCATCGCCCTAGGCTTGTGGGACGAACGTATGCGTCAACGCATCATTTCGGCGAACGGCTCCGTGCAGGCGATTCCCAACATTCCTGAAGAGATTAAGGCGATGTACAAAACGGTTTGGGAAATCAGCCAACGAGACATCATCGATATGGCGGCGGATCGTGGCCCTTACATCTGCCAAAGCCAGAGCTTGAACATTCACTTGGCGAATCCGAACTTTGCGAAAATGGCGAGCATGCACTTCTATTCGTGGAAGGCAGGCTTGAAAACGGGCATGTACTACTTGCGTTCTAATGCGGCGGTGGAAGCCATTAAGTTCACGGTGGATAAAACCATGTTGAAAGAACAGCGTGAAGAAGAGCTTGCCTGTTCGCTCGACAACCCTGACGACTGCATTTCCTGTAGTGGTTAGATGCCCAATCTATAGCTGGCGTCCCTCCTCCTCCCTAATGGAGGAGGTACAAGGCAAATAGACTTTCGCAGAGCTTTCTATAGTCTTCGACAGGCTAGGAGACTAGCCATTCGTACAGATCAAATGCCACGGCTTTATAACGAATTTGGTAGAGGGTTAGAAAAAAGACGGCTTGTTCAAGAATTTAAAATTGGCTGATAGTCCCCCATTTAAATGAACTTGCGTGCCTAGTCTAAACCAAGAATAGGATTTGCTTTCTTTTTAACAGAGAGCGTTAAAGAGAAGTCTCTATAATTACAGGGTATATTGCTATCGAAATTCCTAATTATAGAGGCGCCTCATGTCCAATCCATTCTTCAATCCACTGCTTTCTAAAAAAACAACCCAAACCCTCGGCATTGCCTTGGGCATTACCGCCATGCTCGTCGGTGGATTCGACCACGCTTGGGCAGAATCGACCTTGCCTGCTTCCGCACAATCAGGCGTCAATCTCTATAATAAAGGACTTGTCGCACAATCCTTAAACGTCTTTAAATCCACCGTCAAGCGATACCCCAGCAACGCTTTAGCCTACACATGGCTAGGCAAAGCCTACAAAAAACAAGGCGGAAAAGCAAATCAAGCTTTAGCAAGTCAAGCCTTTGAAACGGCGTTGGAGTTGGATCCTACTGAAACGAACGCTTTGAAAGAACTCGCCGAACTCTATAGTTGGACGCCTGACAAACGAGCCGCCGCCACAGGTTTGCTCCAGCAATATGTGAGCCTAAAGCCTCAAGACCATAGTGCGAAAAAACAATTGGCGATGCTCTATATTTGGCAAGGGCAGTATGACAAAGCCACGCCCTATGTCCAAGACGTACAAGGCTATTACCAAAACGATACCAGCTTTTTGACCGCTTATGCTCAATACTTGACCTATGGCGGACGCCCTGCCGATGCCGTTGAATTGTACGAAGGGCCTTTGAAGGCTCATTCGGCGAATGCTTCGGTGAACTTGCGTCAAGCTTATGTCGCTGCGTTGGTGAAAAGCGGACAAACCGCCCAAGCTCGCACAATTTATCGCCAAATGTTGTCCACTTCCAAAACATCAGGACGCATGGACGACGCCGTCTTAAGTGCTTTAGCAGGTATGGCGTTTGAACTTGGCGATTACGAAGAATCCCTTTCCATTGATGCCGACTTGTTGCAATCTGGCAAAGTGGATGCCGTTTCAACCGCCTTGCGTATGGCTCGTTCATATCAAAAGCTAGGGCATTATGAAAAAGCCCTCACCTTGTTCCAAGAATTGAATCAGCAAGGTCGCCTAGACACGAATGAAAAGATTGAATACGCCGATGTGTTGACCGCTGCGATGAAAGACGGCACGAGTGGTGTGGATCCTTCGCATATCGAAGCGATTTATCGTGAAGCCTTAAAAAGTACGAATGACAAAGTAGGGCTTTCCTTACGTTTGGCTCGCTTGTATGCGTCGCAAGCAGATGAATCTGCCAATGCGGTGAACTACTTTATTTATGCCGCTGAACGGGATGCATCTGGTGAAGCGAAGGTTGAACTCATCGACTTTTTGAAGTCCTTGGCGGAAAATCCTGTGGCAAATACGCAAGAAGCCTATTCTAAAGCCCTCAACAGCTTTCCGAACGATCCTGATTTAACAGGCGTTTATGCGGAGTTCTTGTCTTGGAATGAAGCCACCCGTCCTCAAGCGTTAGAACATTTCTTAAAGCTGGCACAAAACCAACCCAAAGCGTCTAAGGCGTATGCGGAAAAAGTGGAACAGACTTTAGTTTGGCATCAAGCCAAGCGTCAATATCTAAGCTGGTACGAACAGCTCGGTGAAGCCTACCCCACGATTCAAGCCCACAAACTAGCGATGGCTCGTGCGTATTGGCAAGACAAATCCGCCACACCTAACATGGAAAAAGCTTGCATGCTTTATAATGAATTGCTCCCTGTTTATGGTAAGGATCCTCAATTTATCAGTGAATATTCAGGCATGTTGAGCCAAAGTCCTGACAAAAAAATGAAGGCTCGTGGGCTGGCGTTGGTGGAAGGTTTGTATACGCAAAACCCTGAAGACCTTGCGTTGACCTTGTCTTACGCCAAGCAATTAAGCTATTCAGGCAAGCAAAGTCAAGCCATTAAATTGTTTAACAAAGTCTTGAGCCAATCCCCCCAATCTCGTGATGCCTTGGTGAGCAAAGCCAATGCCTACTTGTGGAATGGTGAAAACTTCCAAGCGATTAAGCTTTTGAATGAAGCACGTCAAGCTTACCCCAATGACATCGAAGTGTTGAAGTCTTTGGCTGAAGCGTATAAGGCGATCGGTCGTTATGACAAGGCGTTGGATATTATTAAAGAAAGCAAGCAGATTCGTCCGATGACGCCGTCTTCATTAAGCTATGAAGCCCCTGTCAAAAAAAACAGCGTTCAACGACAAGTGGAAAGTCCCACTTACGCCCCCAAGAAAGAAAGCTATGTGCCTAGTTCGTTGAATTATAATACAAGCAATACGTCTAAAATGAAATTAAGCTCTCCGATTTCAACAGACATGGTAGAACCTGAATACACCGATGCGTACCCGCTCATCGTGTGGGAAGACGCCCCTAGTGAAGAGGCTCCTCAAGCTTCGGAACTCCCTCGTAAAAGCAGTGCGGTGACGTCCGTCGAGAGTATGGATGCAACACTTGCCACCTTGCAACGCTTGCAACAGCAGTCGAATCAACAATTAGACAGATTGCATACGAAAGTCAACGTCTTAAGTGATTTGGCTCCAGGGCAGTCAGAAGTGACAGGCGTCAAGCTTAGCGTCCCCACACAATCGGCGTTTGCCACAGGTTTTCGTGATTCTGTCACAGGTAATGGTGAAGCCAAGCGTCCAGCGTCTAACTCTGTTTTAGGTGGAAACTACGCTAGCGAAGATGTCGAACTAGGGATGGGTCAAACCATTATTTCGGATGAAGATCCTGCGGTGGGCAACCACGTCGGCGGTAGAGGCGACCTCTTCCAGCTCGACAAGCTTGCAGGCTTGAATCGTGATATTAAAGATGCGATGCGTCCCAGCTTTCGTACAGGTTTCTTGTACACCGCTCAAGACGGTGAAGACACCACCAACAAGTTGCGTCATTGGGTTGTACCGAACCAAATTAGCTTTAACCTAACGCCAAACGTGCGTATGCGTGCAGGCTATGCCGTTCGTAACTTGATGATTCCTGCGATTGCCGATTACAACATAAGTCCTCGTAGCACCATGGCTCATCAATACAGCTTAGGAACAAGCTTTGGTATTACGGACAAATTAAGCTTTGACGGTGATGCATCCCTTGAAAATTACACGCAAAGTAAAAGTGTGAACGTTAACTATCAAGCCCGTTTGCAATACCAAATGAACGACAGGGTCAAGTTCCAAGTGGGTTCACGTCGTTCACCTCTTGAAACCAGCTTCTTGTCATACGCAGGTTTTAAGCCCATCAATGGTGCCTTGGCAGGCGAATTGATCGGTCAGGTGCGTGAAACATCGATTTTTGCGGAAGCCAATTTGGTTCCTTGGAAGAATTGGGATCTTAACATGGCGTATGAATTCGCCGTGGTAGACGGTCGGAAAGTACAACGTAACACCAAGAATCAAGTTTATGCAAGCTTAGGTTACAACTGGCAATACGCCAAAAATCATGCCGTTCGCTTGGCGTATGAATCCTTATTCTTTGGCTATGCCAAGAATGCCACGCTCGGGTACTACAACCAGTTTACGACGCTGCCTCAATTGGTGCAGGCACAAGCCCCTTTAGAAGCCACCCCCAACGGGTACATTTTAGGCGGATACTACTCGCCTGATACCTTCTTCTTAAATAATATACGTGCTGATTTCAGAGGCAGTTGCTGGAATAAGTTTGTGGAATACAAGTTGGGGGGTAGCATCGGTGTGCAGAATCAGAACCCAGGTATCCCAGGGGAGCCAAACGCCACAGGTGCTGCCTATTCAGGCAACGGTCAACTTACATTTAACCTCAACGATGCCGTTTCCGTTTACGGCGTGGTCGATTACTTAGACACGGGCGGAGTATTTTCTCGCTGGCGTTTAGGCGGTGGATTGATTTACCGCCCAGCCATCCGCGGCATGATGCCAGTCATCGGTGCCAAGGTCGACGACTAATACCATTTAAACGATTGAATAGCGTATAGGTGGATTCTAGGAGCCTAGAC
>JBILSS010000011.1:0-25821 GCA_044371965.1 Vampirovibrionales bacterium | reverse complement strand
AGTCGGATGAAGATTCAAGGAAAAACAAACGGCTTTTGAGGCGTGTACATAGACGTACACAACGAAAAAACGGCTTGTTTTGACACAGAAGATTCGCCGAATGGGACTTTCGCAGAGCTTTCTATAGGGATTAAAACACCATGACTATTTTTTATACTAGACTTTTGAGCTTAATTTTTACAAGTCTCTTTTTATATTCTGTTTGTCATATACTAAAAGGATACCCCTCGTAAACGAAAGTCCCTTGCTATGACGGAAACCCTCGCCCCCGATACCCTGCCTATTCTCGCTGAATCCCACGTGAACGATGCCTTTTCCTTCACCCTGCACGCCACGCAAGGGCAAGCCCGAGCAGGCACTTTCACCACGCCCCACGGCGTCATCAACACCCCTGTTTTTATGCCTGTGGGTACCAATTCCACGATTAAATCCGTCACGTGGCAACATGTTCATGATTTAAAAGCGGAAATCGTGCTTGCCAATGCGTATCATCTCTATTTGCGACCAGGGCATGAACTGGTTGAAAAAGCAGGCGGCTTACACGGTTGGAGCAACTGGCAGAAGCCCATTCTCACTGATTCAGGAGGCTTTCAAGTTTTTTCGCTCGCTAAATTTCGTAAAATCACCGAAGAAGGCGTGCATTTTAGGGATCCCCTTACAGGCAATAAGCACTTCATCGGTCCTGAAGAAAGCATGGCGATCCAAAATGCCCTAGGGGCGGATGTCATTATGGCGTACGACGAATGCCCCCCCTACCCCATTGAGCATAGCACCGCCCTGCTTTCGCTAGAACGCACGCATCGCTGGTTGGAACGATGCTGGATGTCTCACAAACGGCATCACGATCAAGCCCTTTTCCCTATTGTGCAGGGGGGGACGTTTGAAGATTTACGCATTAAGCACGCCAGCATGGTGCAGGATTTTGACGCCGTGGGTTACGCCATAGGTGGCGTTAGCGTGGGGGAGCCTCGCCCCTTGATTGAAGCGATTACGGCGTATACCGCTCCGTTATTGCCTGCGAACAAGCCTCGATACCTCATGGGCGTTGGCACGATTCGTGACCTGCTCAAGGGCATTCGCAGTGGGGTGGATATGTTTGATTGTGTGTTGCCGACTCGTAACGCTCGGCATGGCACGTTTTTCACGCCCACAGGCAATAAACATATTAAAAATGCGGAATTTGCGGAAGATTTCGGGCCCTTGGTGGAAGGATGCGAATGCTATACCTGCCAAAACCACAGTCGTGCGTATGTGAAGCACTTGATGCGTCAGTGGGAAGACACGGGCAAAACGCTGTTGAGTATTCACAACATTCATACCTTGGTGCAGTTGGCGAAAACGACCCGTCAGCATATTTTAGCAGGGACGTTTGACGATTTTTATGAGACCACGCTTGAACAGCTCGGCGGCAAACTGGGCGGGTGAAGAAATGTAAAGAAATACGGAAAGTCTTAGCATCTTATTTTAATCTTCTGTTTTATTGCTTATATGTAGTTTATTTAATCTTTTTTCTCGATTCAATCCAAAAAGGAAGCCTCTATGAAAGTTCAGCCCTCATTTACAAATGCGTCCCCTCGATTCGTCCAAGCACAATCTAAAGATAATCATTACCGAGTAAACCCCTCTCTAAAAACGGATACCTTTGCACGAACAGGATCCTTACCGCACCCCTATTTAGAACAAGCAACTAGAAATCTTGAGGCTTACAAAAAGGGGCTTGATGATATTATAGACCCAACTTGGTGTGAGTTTGAAGCAGAGAAACTTGAGAGATTTATGAAGAGTTTAAAATCTTCAGACCCCGTTTTAGTTCTTTATGAGAAATATAAACAGGCACCTCCATTTTCTGGCGAACAAGATTGCGTCACTGAACAAATAAAAGTATTGTATCCAGAAGAACTCGAAGGGATATTTTCAGATAAAAATGCTTATCACCTCATGGGATTAGAAGATATGGAGATAAACCCCTCCTTTTTAGAAATCCCTCACCCTGATTCAACTTCATTTAAGCAAGGAAGGGAAGGATTAAATACGACAAGATCTTTTTCGGGAGAGGCTACCCATTTAGAAAATGGAAATCTAAAATTAGACTTAAGCGAAACAGACAACCTCTTTCATAATCTTTCATTCAAGAAAATATTACCTGACACGTCTGTTGTGACTGAAGTCACCGAAAAAAACATCAAAGGTGAAACAGACACGTATTTCCTAAGAACAGGTGTCAAAAATAAGGACGGTAACTATGAAGTACATATTTATTGTAGTGAAGATGACTTAAATCAAGAAAATCCTGCTCAAGTCTTTACACATGGTGAAAATCAAAATGCCTTTTTACCTTTTGCAAGGGGCGTTAGAAAACCTGTGTTGGCCTTTAGAAATTTTCCTGCCAATCAAGCCCTTCGTTTGAATGTGCGTTTTCAAGGTAAGTATTTCGTGTGCTACCCTGAAACGCCTGTCACACAAACAGAAGCGTCGCAGCACATTAGTTGGCAAGTCACCACGACGGATTCCCATTTAGTCACCGTGAATGATAAAAAGTATCCCTATTTATTTTGGGACGGTCACTTGAATCAAGATCTATATCAAAGCTTGTCTAAATCCATGACGGTGGGGCATTGTGTGCCTGCTGAAAACAGTCTCGCCTTTCTTGAAGAACAGTGCGAAAAAGTCGGTTTGGATCCCACCACAACCGCCGATTTTATCACATTTTGGACACCTTACCTAAAAGCCAGTCCTTATAATATCATTCGCTTTTTGACGCCTCAAGACTGCAACGCCATTGCTTCGGTGGATGTAGAAAGTGAAACGCCTCATGCCTTGTATCGTTTTTATATGGCTTACACGCCAGTGGATTCGAATGTTTCGCTTATCGAACCTGAAGCCTTGCCGTGGCATGTACTTGCCAATGAACCACACATCATTGATTGGGGTGGTTTTGAGTTAGCCGTTTAAGGGACGGGTACTCTATTTGAGTTGTTTTCAGAAGAAAGGCTTGGCGGATTCAAGTAAGAAGTGACGCAGGGAAGATCGGTCAAGCGGCTTGACGTTGTATCTCTTTATTATACCAAGTAAACGACTAAATAACGTAAAAATTCTCTGTAGGGGTGCGATTTATCACACCCTTTTCACCATTATAATACCATTTAAACGATTGAATAGCGTATAGGTGGATTCTAGGAGCCTAGACTCGCAGATGGGTGAGGTGTACAGAGACGTACATAAGCACATCGAGAACCCGAGCGACAACGAAGACGCCAGACGCTATTTAATCGTTTAATTGGTATGAAACGTTCAGGTGCTACGCTTTAAAAGTTCCAATAAGATTTGGATGTATTAGACACCGCCTGGTTTGAACTGACCTGATTGAGGCTTGGATCACTCCCCGAAGGTAATGGATTCCATGCGTTAGCCGTCGGCATCGATGGTGTATAATCAGGTATGGTTACAGGCGTATATGGCTGGGTCGCTTGTTGTTGAATGGGCGGTTGTTGTTGCTGTGGCACGATGCTGGCAAGCAAGCCATCAATACGTCCCTTGGGAGGATAACGACCATCCTTAAAGTCCATAATCATGGCATATAAATCGTATTTTTTGTTAGGGTCTGTTTTTGAGCTTGCGTACCCATTCATCAGCTTTGCGAGCTCTTGGCTTGCCGAAGGAAGCCCCTCATTGTTTTTTCGCCAGTCGTCTCGTTGCTGAGTGAGTTGAGTGAGTCGGTTTTGCGATGCATTTAACATTTCCGCCGTACTCATTTGCACACCCTTTGGGAAAATGCCGTTTTTCATATCGGCAATTTCTTTTTGGACGCCTTGAATATCTTTATTGATTTCAAAAAACTGAATGGTGCGGTAGTCGACTTCGTATTGATCTTGAGAAACCGCCCAATCGCTGGTCATGTAAACGGTTTGAGGATCTTGAGGGGCTTGAACCTGTCCTTGAGCTTGAACCTGCCCTTGAGCTTGCCCCTGTTGTTGTTTAATGGCTTGGATATTTTGTTGCATTTACTGTTGATATTGGGGCGGATATTGCGACATTTGATGAGGCGGCGGATAGTTCTGCTGGGCGCCTGGTGTAGGATCTAAAACACCTGTGCTTCCAGGATTTAAAGCACTTAAGCTCGAATTAGGCATAGGAATAATACCGCCAACACTTTTACCTATAATCGCACTGGCAGGACCAAAAGCCCCTCTAGGGGTAGGTGGTAAGTTCGTGATTTGTTGGTAAGATTGCGGGGCATTGTTTGGTCTCATTTGCCCGTAAAATTGTTGGTTGGGTGAGGTAATGCCTAAAGGTTCCACCAAGCTAAACCCACGAGAATCCCAATTGGATTGTGTGGGTTGTTGAACCGCGTAAGACGGTTGAAAGTTTGAAGCAGGCTGCTGTATCGCAAAAGGTTGCTGGTACTGTCGTTGGGGGGCTTGCTGTAAGCCTCCTGTAGGCTGTTGTATTCCGTAAGGCTGTTGAAATTGCTGTTGTGGAGCCTGTTGATTCCAAGAATTAGGTGTACTCGTGTTGAGTTGAGCCCCTGTAGCCTGTGGCAATGCGGTGTATTGCGTGCTATTCATTTGCACGTTATATTCAGGATAATAAGAACTCGTCATATTCATAAATGAAGGACTTTCTCTCTTTGTCTCTCTACTATTGCCAAATGTTATATTAATAAAAAAGAAAAATTGTCCTTTTTTGCCAAACTGTAACATACCTTTATTTGGCAGTCACACAAACAAAGGAGATCGTTAAAAAATGAGCTTAAACGCATCGAAAGCAAACTATTATAGAACACCCAAACAACAGTAAGGACAATCCCCATGTATTTAATCGACTGCCCCCCTAATGATCCATCTGGTATGCTCGTTAAACAACGGCTCGATGCCATAGGCGTTCCTACGGCTCATTTAGACACGACCATGTATCCCAAAAGGATCCAAATCAATTATGATCCCGAAGCTCCTGAAAAAGGACGAATCAATTTAAATGATGGCAAGGGCTGGATTTTATTGTCTGATATTCAAGGCGTTTTTCGTCGAGGCCCTGACTGGATTAAAGCCAACGACACTTACGATTTTATGAAAGCCGACCTTGTGTATTGGAATATTGAATGTGCCTTAGGTAGTTTGTATCGCTTATTAAAGCACATTAAATGGGTGAATCCGCTAGAAGAGTTTAATCATCATCGTCACAAGGCGTTTCAACTGAATCAATTTTCAAAACTCGGCATTCGGATTCCTAAAACGATTGTGACCAATTCGGTCGAAGACATTCAAAACTTTTACAATCAGCAAGACGGTTCCATTATTATGAAGTACCCCAATGGAGGCGAACATACCGTTAAACTGTCTCAAGAAGATATTAGCCATGCTGGTTTTACGGAACATTTAACGAAAGTGCCTGTGAAGATTCAAGAATGTATTGAAGGCATGGATATTCGTGCCTATGTGATTGGCGACGACGTCTTTGCGATTGAGATTCATTCAGACAAGCTGGATTTTCGGGAAACACCGAACACGTTTCGCAAACCCATTGAACTGCCTGAAGCCATCAAAGCGAACTGTTTGACGATGACCAAAGCACTGGGCTTGGTGATGGCAGGCATTGACATGAAGCGTAAAGACGATGGCGAGCATGTGTTTTTTGAAGCCAATCCGTCGCCTGTGTTCCTATACGATGAGGTAGCCAGTGGCTACCCCATCAGTCAAAGTATTGCGAATTATTTAGTTAGCTAAGCCATGGGTTTTGTACCGCTACATAAGGGCCGACGGGTGGCGTACCTGAACCATTTTCAGGGAATGCAAGCGTGATTACGTTTCCACCACCGTTTTCGGGAATGGCTTGAGTTGTGATAGGTCCCGATCCACCTACGATAGGTAAACCAATATCGCCACCGCCATTTTCAGGGAATGCAAGCGTGATTACGTCTCCACCACCGTTTTCATTAAGGGCTTGTGTGGTTACCGTTCCACCACCATTTTCAGGTATGGCAAGGGTCACTGCACCGCCACCGTTTTCATTAAGGGCTTGTGTGGTTACCGTTCCACCACCATTTTCAGGTATGGCAAGGGTCACTGCACCGCCACCATTTTCATTAAGGGCTTGTGTGGTTACCGTTCCACCACCATTTTCATTAAGGGCTTGTGTGGTTACCGTTCCACCACCATTTTCAGGTATGGCAAGGGTCACTGCACCGCCACCATTTTCATTAAGGGCTTGTGTGGTTACCGTTCCACCACCATTTTCATTAAGGGCTTGTGTGGTTACCGTTCCACCACCATTTTCATTAAGGGCTTGTGTGGTTACCGTTCCACCACCATTTTCATTAAGGGCTTGTGTGGTTACCGTTCCACCACCATTTTCAGGTATGGCAAGGGTCACTGCACCGCCACCACCATTTTCAGGGAATGCAAGCGTGATTACGTCTCCACCACCGTTTTCGGGAATGGCTTGAGTCGTGATCGGCCCCGTGTCACCTACGATAGGTAAACCAATATCGCCACCGCCATTTTCAGGGAATGCGAGGGTTACTCCACCGCCACCACAGTTTTCGGGAATAGCTAGTGTGGTTACTCCACCGCCACCGCCATTTTCAGGGAATGCGAGGGTTACTCCACCGCCACCGCCATTTTCGGGGTAAGCCATTGTTTGGATGGGTGGCGTACCTGAACCATTTTCAGGAAATGCAAGCGTGATTACTGGTTGATCATATCGAGGTCTACAACCGCCGTTTTGAGAACCTGGGGTTCTAAATCCAGGAAGTTGGGGCGTTCCAGCTTGAGGTTTTCTTTGCCAGCCATTTGAAAAACCCGTGGGTTCCCATTGATTTTGGGTTTCAGGTGTCCAAGCTCGATGCATCACGGCAGTTGATGGGACGTCAATGGCACCTGCTGGTTTCGGCGCGGCTTTTTGGTTTAACCAAGGCTTGGTGTCATATTCTGGGTTGTAGCGACTAATCATGTTCATAATAAAATACCTCTCTCTTAATTCAAGTAAAAATATGCATTTAAGTAAAAATATGCCAGTCAAATAAAGAAAGTCTTGTTAGACAAATTGCCTTAATGTCACATTTCGTTACAGTATAGAAACTTCTGCGAAAGGGGCAATCGTCATTGCGAACGTATGTGAAGCAATCTGTTCGCCACTTGCTGTGTTTCTACAGATTGCCACGCTACGCTCGCAATGACGGTAATTATTTTAGACTTTTGCAGAGCTTTCTATAGTGCCTAGCCGTAAAACTCGTCTTCGGCAGATCCATACACCCCTTTAAGCATCATGCCCAACTCATGCGGTTGTTCTGAAATTTCAAGGGCTTCGTCATAGCTTATTTTTTTGGCATTATACGCTTCAAACAAACACTTGTTCATCGAAACCAACTCGTCATTCTTAGAATCACTCATCAATTGATAAATGTCTTCAATCTGATTCTTTTCAATATAATCTTTCACGGTGGATGTCACAAACATGATTTCCGTAATCGGCACACGCCCCCGACCGTCCAAGCGACGAGCCAATCGTTGAGACACCGTACCCGCCAACACAGATGCCAACTGCAAACGCACCGTTTCTCGTTCATGCGGTTCAAACTGGTTAATAATACGCCCAATGGTTTGAACGGCATCAATCGTGTGAAGGGTTGAAAACACCATGTGACCCGTTTCCGCAGCGTGCAAAGCCGCTTGAATGGTTTCACGATCCCGCATCTCACCGACTAAAATGGTATCAGGATCTTGACGCAAGGCGTATTTAATCCCAGCGGCAAAGCTTGAAGTGTCGATGCCTAACTGGCGTTGTGTAAAAACAGACCGTTCGTTTTTGTACACAAATTCAATGGGATCTTCCAAGGTAATGACGTGTTGCGATTGATAGCGATTGAGGTGATTGAGTATCGCCGCCAACGACGTGGTTTTACCCGATCCTGTGGGGCCTGTAACCAGTACAAGCCCTTTGCTCATTTTGGTGAAGTTCAACAGAATAGGAGGCAATCCCAAATCCAAGAACTCAGGAATCTTCATTTTCACTACCCGAAGCACCAATGCTGGATTGTCCATCTCATGCAGGTAGCTCACCCGAAAACGAGCCAAACCTTGGACTTCAAAACTGAAATCTAAGTCCATTTTAGAACTCAATTGTGCCTTAATTTCTTCAGACACAAATTTATGCAAAAATGCCATGACCTGTGCTTCCGTCACCGTCCCCATTTTGGTGAACATCATTTCACCGTTAAAGCGAAAAATAGGAGGGTAGCCGACTCGAATGTGAATATCGCTCACATCTTGAGCCACTGCCATTTTCAAGAAGGCTTCGGCATGGGTGTCAATCGCCAAATGCGAGCGGGCTTGAGCTTCTTTTACCGCCACTTGGGCGTGCGTGGTGGATTGCGGTTGAGCCGTGGCTTTGGCTTCTTCAACTTGAGACTTAATAACTTTGCTCGCCAAACGACGCACTACTTCGCTGGGATCAACAAGAATGGACGTATTTTGAGCTGTAGTCAAGGGAGCCGCAGGATTGGGCTGTACCCCTTGATGAATCAGCGGAGATGGCGACGAAGGGTTGTGAGACATTCACATTGCTCCAGAATAAGGTATTTATTCTAGTTTAACAGAGCAGATACCGCTTACGCATCAATCATATAGAGGGGCTTATGAAAAAACTGTAACAAATTATAACAAGGCTTCAAGGCAAGTCGGCTTTCTTGCGATACACCCAACAATCACCCCCATAAATGTTTTGTCCCCCTACTTATTTTAAACATTAAAGAGGAACCTTTCCATGATGAGCATGAACGTAGACCCCTATAAACCCCCTACGACCACGACCCCTCCGACCACGACCCCTCCAGCGACGATGCCCCCTGAATACACCCCTATTGCGTATTCCGCCCCCGTTGTAGATACCTACACCTCTAGTACGGCAAGCACCACGTCAACCGCAAGTAGCACGCCAGCATCGGCGTCTGCACCTGCATCAAGTAGAAATTCCAACGTGCCTGCCTTTGCCCAAAACTATAGCCAAATTGCCCAATTACTTGGTAGATTGTTGAATAATCCCCAACTTGGTGAATTATTTGCTCGTTTGCTTGGAACCTTTTTCAACAATCCAAGTGTCCCACGTTTAGCACCGTCTTTAGGAGCCGTAGCGAATAATCCCAAGTTGGAAACATTTGAAAGCGTGCTGAAAAGTTCGAAATTCGATGCAACCATTAGTGGGCAAGAAAGTAAAGGACCTGTCACGATTTTTGCCCCTACGGAAACCGCCTTTAATAAGTTGGATCCCAAATTGAAAACCGCTTTGTTGGCTCCTGCAAACAAAACTACGCTAGACAAAATCTTGCAATACCATGTGGCAGACAAACCTGTTAAATTTGGACCTGAACCACAGAACATCGATTCTTTACTGCCCAATGTCTCGGACAATAGCGTGTTGACAGGTACCGCCTTGAAGCCTCGTATCATCAACGGTAAACAAATTGTGCAAGGTCAGTCTGCGTTTGTTTTACCAAACAAGTCGATTTTGGTACCGATTGATGATATTCTCATTCCGCCTGATGTGGACTTAAGCAAGCTCGTGGGCTTGAATTCCACCACTCCCACACCGCCGACGCCTCCTACACCACCGGCGGAAGATAAAAACACCGCAGGCTTTGCCTTAAAGAACAATACCAATTTAAGTACGCTTAATAGCTTGATCGGTTCAACCAAACTCAACGATGCCTTAGGTGATTTAGAAAAGAACAAGCCTGTTACCATTTTAGCACCGACAGAAGCTGCCTTTAATAAGTTGGATCCCGCTTTGAAAGCGAAATTGCTCAAGCCTGCCAATAGCGACACGCTTAAGCAGATCTTACAATACCATGTAAGTGAAGGAGCTTACGCCTTTAAAAACGAGCCTCAAGGCTTTGATTCCTTGCTTGCTAATGCGTCGGACAATAACGTAATTACAGGAACGGCAACGGCCCCTCGCATCATTAACGGCAAGCAAATTGCCCTTGGTACTGCTCCTGTGGTGACGGCGAATAAATCGACGATTATTCCCATCGATCAAGTGCTTATTCCTCCAGGTTTGGACTTAAGTAAACTGGTTTAGAATACCCTTATTTATCCTTATTCCCGAAAATAAAAGAATCCCCAGAGGCGACCAAATGGACGCCTCTTTTTCTTTTGTCATAGAAACACACCGTCATTGCAAGCTTATATAGAAAAGATATAGCCAAGTTTAGAGTTTTCTGTACAGTAGGCTATTCTAGGAGCCTAGACTCGCAGATGTGTGATTGTACAAAGACGTACATAAGCACATCGAGAATCGTAGCGACAACGAAGAGACACTGTACAGAAAATTATAAACTTGGCTATAGCATAGATATTGTAAACTCCCTTTTTAATTGTGGCTAGGGAAAAACATCCAAAACGAAACCCACTAAGCAGACGATTGCAGAAGGGCTTTCTCAAAACTTATAATGGTTGTATACTATCTATATATTGAGAGAAAGAAGACTATGCCCATGACCTCTGCCGTTCAAATTCGCCTAACTCCTTTGCAAACCTTGGCTCAAGCCTACGGTATTTCCCTTGAGTTTACCGATGCTTTCAACCAAGTCCAAAACACGTCGCCTTATGCCTTAGAAAAAGTGCTAAACGCCCTAGGTGTAAGCCCTTGTGATACAGATTCAGCCGCTAAGCAACGCTTGGTTGAATGGGAAGAAGCCCAGTGGAAGCCTGTCTTGGCGCCTATGACGGTCTGGCGTCAAGGCGATGTGCAACCCCTTCGCATTCAATTGAACTTTATGCCCAAGTCCCCCCTTGACTGGAAAATTACCGACGAAAACGGCAAGATCTATACAGGGCAAGTGGCGTTGAATCCCCTTAACAAGGTAGACGAAAAAAGCTTTGAACGCCGTGGATTGATTTTTTCCAACAAAGCATTGCATTTTGCGTGGCACTGGCATATTGAAGCCGAACTCCCGCAAGGCTATCACCAAATTGAACTCACCTATCGTGGGGAGCGTTTGGTGCAAAGCAAATTGGCTGTGACCCCTCGCCATGCCTACATTCCTGCGGCGATGCAACAGCATCAAGTGTGGGGCGTGTCATCTCAATTGTATAGCTTCAAAAGCTCGCAAAACTACGGCATCGGCGATGTCAACGATCTTCACCGCCTCGTGGATACCTTGGCGGAAGTAGGGGCATCCGCCATTGGCTTAAACCCCTTGCACCAAGTCTTTCCCCATGATGCTTCGGCGATTAGTCCCTATTCGCCGTCGAGCCGTTTGTTTTTGAACTGGTTATACATTCATCCGCAAAATAGCGTGGACTTTCATCAGTCGGATGTGGCTCAACTGCTTTACAATCAAAACAAAAACGTGATTGAATCCGCTCGCAATACGGAGCTGGTGGATTATGAAACAGTGGCTGATTTAAAGCGTCCGATTTTAGAAGCGATGTTCCAAAGCTTTAGTGAGCATCATTTGGCGAAGGATACGGATCGTGCAAAAGCCTATGTGGCTTTTATGAAGCGTGAAGGCGATGCCTTGCATAAATTGGCGTTGTACGAAGCCCTTTCAGAAGATTTTTACAACAAAGACGCCAGCCTGTGGGGATGGCCCGTTTGGCCTGAAGCCTTTAGAAACCCTGATTCCCCTGAAGTAAAAACCGCCGCCGTGCGGTTGAATCAGCGGGTGCAGTTCTTTGCTTACTTGCAATTTTTAATGGATGAACAGCTCACTGCAGTCGCTCATCACTGTGATGAACGCCAGCTAGAAGTCGGGTTGTACATGGATTTAGCCGTGGGTTCAGGCATTGGCGGAGCCGATGTGTGGATGAACCGCTCGCTTTACAGCACGAGTGCTTCGGTCGGTTGTCCGCCTGATTTATTTAACCAGTTGGGTCAAAATTGGGGCTTGCCACCGATTCGTCCTGAAGCGTTGAAGGCTCAACAATTTGAACCGTTTATCGAACTGTTGCGTGCGAATATGAAGTACGCAGGCGCCTTACGCATCGACCATGCCCTCGCTATGTTTAGAGCCTATTGGATTCCTTCGGGGGAAACGGGTCAAAATGGGGCGTATGTGAACTATCCGTCGCATGAATTGTTGGGCTTAATTGCGCTTGAAAGTCAGCGTGCCAAGTGCTTGGTGATCGGTGAAGACTTAGGCACGGTGCCGAATTGGGTGCGTGACACCTTCATGGACTGGAATATTTTTAGCTACCGCATTTTTTACTTCGAACGTGGGGAAGGCAATCAATATATCGCCCCGCAGGACTATCCTGAAAATGCGTTGGTCACGATTTCAACCCACGATTTACCCACTTTGCAAAGCTACTGGCAGGGTAAGGATATTACCTTGAGAAATGAGCTAAAACTCTTTCCCACCCAAGAAAAGTTTGAAGAAGAATGGGCGGCTCGTCCCTTTGAGCGTCAAGCGTTGTTGGATGCCTTGATTCATAATAATGTGATGCCTGAAGGCTATAGCCATAATCAAGCCGACTACCCTGAAGCGTTGCCACAAGCGATCGCTCATGCGGTGGATGCCTTTTTGGCTCACACGCCGAGCAAGCTTCGTATGTTGCAATTGGAAGATGCCTTTGGTTTGACGAGTCAGGTGAATATGCCTGGTACGGTGAATGAGCATCCCAACTGGCGACGCAAGCATCCGCTGAATGTGGATGATTTGAAAAATATCTTGTAGAAGTTACCATACTAATTGAACTATTAAATAGCTTCTGGGCTAGTCTAATTAAAGTACCCTTTACACGATTCGTTACATTGGCGTTTGTTAAACAAAATTCTCAAATAAAAGGGGGAGCTAATCTTTTAGCCCCCCTCGACGGAGATGGATATTATAAATAATTTAGACTAGATTATTTTTTTGCTACTGCTTTCGGAGCTGGAGCCTTCGGAGCGGACTTCGGTGCTGGAGGCTTCGGAGCTGTTTTTGCTGCTGCTTTCGGAGCTACTGCGTTCGAAGCTGGAGCCGCTACAGATGCCGTAGACTTATTAAGCTTAGGTACAACCGGTGCTGCTGGTGTAGGTGTCGCTGCACTAGTCTTAGGAGCTTCAGTCTTAGCGACAGCAGTCTTAGGAGCTTCAGCTTTAGGCGCTTCAGCTTTAGCTGTTTCAACCTTCTTCGCTTCGACGAACTCAGCTTTTTTATCTGCCGCTTTGTCAACAGCGTTGTTCACGCTCGCTACAGCACTGTTAACTTGAAGCTTGGGTACTTCAGGCTTAGCTGTTTCAGGTTTCACTACTTCAAGCTTAGCTTCTTCAGGTTTCACTGCTTCAGGCTTAGCTTCTTCAGGTTTCACTGCTTCAGGCTTAGCTTCTTCAGGTTTCACTACTTCAAGCTTAGCTTCTTCAGGTTTCACTGCTTCAGGCTTAGCTTCTTCAGGTTTCACTACTTCAAGCTTAGCTTCTTCAGGTTTCACTGTTTCAGGCTTCACAGCTGCAGGCTCTTTATAATCGACTACTTCTCGCTTCAATTCGGTGCGTTTGTCGGCATCCTTATCAAAACCTTCGCCTAATACACCTGTTGGATCCACACCATCAGAGTCTACACCTTTTTCGGTCGTGGTGACGGTGGTATCTAACCATTTTTCTTTGCCTATGCCGTCGCGAGTCACAGCAAGGTTATACTCATTATCATTCGCTTCGTCGGCTTTTAGGGTTTTACCGTCCCAAGAAATTTTGGTGCCATCTTTAGCGACAACAGAATCGCCTTTTTTCAAGACTTTTCCGTTAAACATGGGTTCACCATTGGCATTCATACTTAATTTCTGACCGCCCAAGTCAATATCAACAGCATCTGTCACAAATACAGGCTTATCAGACCCAATCGCTTTAGAGATGTCTTTTTGTGTCGCATTTACCCCAATGTTCTTGTCTTTAAGAAGATTAAGCGTACCATCTTCATTCATATTAAGGTCGGTTTGAGTCTTGTCCACATTGTCAGCGTCGTTGACCTTGCCGTTACCTTTGAAGCTGGAACTTTCGATTGGCTTCGTGATAGGAGCAGGTTCTGTAACTGGAGGCTCCTCTGTAATGGGAAGTTCATCAGTAGGCAATGGATTGCCCGCTACAGGAGCTGGTGTATTACCTCCTGCCGCTAAAGGAGGTTCAGCTGGTGTTTCAGGTGCGAATAGTGAATCGGCAGGTGCAGCACCACCACTAGAAGCAGGTGCAGCACCGCCACCACCACTTTCAGCAGGAGGGGCACCGCCACCCGCAGCAGCTGGGTCTGCTTTAGCTCCCTGATCATTCATCAACATTTCCAATAACATCATTACGAGGTTCATCATAAGATCACTCGATGCAGGAGCCGCCGCCGCAGTCGGATCTTGAGGTGAGGGTGCTGCAGGTTGAGCGGCAGCGTCTTTTGCTTTGTTGGCTAAAATCGTTTGTAGTAATTTCAACACAATTTCTGGATTATTCAAGGCTTCTGTTGAAGGAGCCGTCGTCGGATTTAAGACTGTCGCTGGGCTAGTCGTGCCTCCTGCTTTGGTCGCATTAGCTTGAGTCAACAGTGATTGAATCAGTTTTATAATCACTTCTTTACTAAGCCCTTGAGCAGGACCAGCCGAACCAGCAGCCGCTAATGGACTGGAGGCTTGAGATGAGCTTTGCGTTTTATTATTTCCAACGGACTGTAAGAATTTTACAATATCGGCTTGGGTGGGTGCTTGTGTACTAGTGCTTCCTACGGGTAAGGCAGATGTACCCGTCGTTGGATTTGCAAACATCCCCGAAGGTGCTAAACCAAACAAAGTCGCTGGTGTATTTCCTAAATTCCCTCTAGCCAAAACACCCAAGGTAATATCTTTATTATTGAGCAGTGATGGAATCGAACTGTTCGTGCCAACGGGCAAAGTGTTCGCCTTAGCTGGCACTGTGTTCGGCTTGTTATTTAATGTTGCAGGTGAAAATCCCGATAAATTACCTAATGAAATCATAATTCTGTCCCCTTTTTATATTCCCTAATAATTAAATCCCCAAATCAATATACAACGTGCTTATGTTCGCCTCCTTTCACTATGTTCTTTTCTTATACCATTTAAACGATTGAATAGCGTATAGGTGGATTCTAGGAGCCTAGACTCGCAGATGTGTGAGGTGTACACAAACGTACATAAGCACATCGAGAATCGTAGCGACAACGAAGACGCCAGACGCTATTTAATCGTTTAATTGGTATTAAATTGTTTAAAGCGTAGGAATGAACCCCTTCATACCAAACGTTTAAAAATCTTCTGAAACAATAAATAGCCCTTAAAGCCCTTCCAGTAAAAATAAACAAAAAACGTTGGAACAAATTGCTCATCTGTAACAATTCGCAACAATTAAGCACGCAAATCCTTTCATATTCTCCATGGCTTTACTTTAAAAGAGGGTTTGATTTATAATAAACATGGATGTATAGCCGTATTGATGATTTTCTGTGCAGGGTCTATACTTTGTCGCTACGATTATTTTGTTCAGTTATGTACGTCTTTGTACACGCCTTCACAGAATAATCTAGGCTCCTCGTCTAGCCACCTGAACAGAAAACCCTAAAGACGCCTAATTAATGCGCATCCTTCATTATATTTTTTGGAGTATACCCTTATGTCAAAAATTGGAATTAACGGCTTCGGTCGTATTGGACGTATGACCCTTAGAGCCATTTTACAAAACCCTAACGTCGATTTAGACGTTGTGGCGATTAACGACCTAACTTCTACCGATATGTTGGCGTATTTATTGAAATACGATTCCACACACGGTATTTTAGACGCTGAAGTCTCTCACGATGCTCAAAACATCATCGTCAACGGCAAAGCCATTCGTGTTTACAGTGAACGTAACCCTGCGGATATTCCTTGGGCTACCGCTGGAGTCGACATCGTGCTTGAATGCACAGGCTTCTTCACCGATGCCAAAAAAGCACAGGCTCATATTGACGCTGGTGCGAAGAAAGTCATCATCTCTGCTCCTGCTAGCAATGAAGACGCTACCTTCGCCGTTGGTATTAACCACACGAGTTATGACCCTAACATTCACCACATTATTTCCAACGCCAGTTGCACCACCAATTGCTTGGCACCTGTGGCGAAAGTCTTGCATGAAAACTTTGGTATTGAAAAAGGCTTGATGACCACGATTCACAGCTACACAGGCGATCAACGCTTGATTGACGCCCCTCACAGTGACCCTCGTCGTGCGAGATCTGCCGCCGTTAGCATGATTCCTACCTCAACAGGGGCCGCTAAAGCCATTTCTTTGGTTTTGCCTGATTTAAAAGGTAAATTGGATGGTTTCGCTGTGCGAGTCCCAACCATTGACGTTTCCATTGTGGATTTAACCTTCACAGCGAACAAGCCTGTCACCGTGCAAGCCATTCACGACGCCATGTTGAAAGCCGCCAACGGCGAGCTGAAAGGTGTATTGGAATACATGCACGATCCATTGGTGTCGGTTGATTTCATTGGCAATGTCCATAGCTCGATTTACGATCCGACCATGACGAGAGTCTTGGAAGGCAACTTGGTGAAAATCGGTGCGTGGTACGACAACGAAACAGGGTATTCCAACCGTTTGGCGGAACTCACCCAGTATGTAGCGTTGAAAACGCCTGCTACGGCTCACGCTTAGTTTGTCATTTAATTGATTACCCTTGTAGGGGAGGGTTTTAACCCTTCCCTACATTTTTAGAAATTTTTCAACATAGGCCCAGCATCCTCGATGAAATCGTCGCCCACAAACGAAAAGAAGTCTCCCTATGGCAAAGTCAAACGTCGATGTTTTGGTTTGATGTCCCTAAACCAAAACATCGACCTAATACTTGCTTTTTACGATGAAAGAATATAGAATGCATTTTTATAATTTACCTCTCTCAAACATTTCTTTTATGCCTGCCCAACGAACAGGTGCAGTTTACTTAGATGATGGTTCAACAGGGCATGTGTCGTTCTTCTGTCAAAATAAAAAGACAAAGACAAGCAGAAAGCCTATTCCTCAATCTTTTTACGATCTTGTAATGTTAAACAACTTGTTAAAGACCATAAGACCCCTTGACAACAAAAGAATTTCCATTATGTACGATGATGCATCTGATATTTCTAATCAATCAATAGACCTTTATGATCTATTTATTGATGAATTACATACTAGGGTAGAGAAAAAAAAACTTCCTTCTATATTTACGGATTCTGTTATTCATGCCAGTAACGGTAGGTTAATTCATGCCATAGGCTTCGATTTCTTACAATTTAAAACCGCAGAACAAATTCGATTTCTTCAAAACATTTGTACAAACTGGTTAGTAGAAGCTGGTTATTTGGTATTACCTAAGACAAAAAAAATCGTAAAAAAGTAAGAAAGTGAAATTAAAAAGATGAACTCCATCCTCGATGAAATTGTCGCCCACAAACGAAAAGAAGTCGCCCTATGGCAAAGCCAAACGTCCATCGACTATTGGCTTGAAGCGGTAAAACCCAAGCCTAACGATGACGCCTTTCGCTTTGAGCATGCCTTGCGAGACGCAAAAACAGGCTTGCATCTCATCGGGGAATTGAAGCCCAAGTCGCCGAGTGCAGGCGTTTTGCAAGAAACGCCTGATGTGGCGAAAATCATCGGGGCGTATAACGAAATGTGTTCCGCTATTTCCGTCCTAACCGACGTTCACTACTTCGGCGGAGGCTTCGACTTGCTCGAAGAAGTCAAAACCCTCACCGACAAACCTGTCTTGTGCAAGGATTTCATCATCGACTTGTACCAAGTCTTGCTCGCTGTTGCTAGCGGAGCGGATGCCGTCTTGCTCATTATGAAATGCCTCGACGATTTTGAGTATGTGAGCCTGTTTGAAGCCATCCGTAGTTACGGCTTAACGCCTGTGGTGGAAGTGCAGAATGAAGAAGAACTCAAACGAGCCTTACTACCACGCCCCCCTGTGATACTCATCAACAACCGTAATTTGTCGACCTTTGAGATTGAAAAAGATACGACCCGTCGCTTGGCACCGCTCTGCCCCGAAGGCACGGTGATTATTTCCGCCAGCGGATTCGCCTCCTTAGAAGACGCCGACGAGTTCACCGACATCGCTGATGCCGCCTTAATCGGCACGGCTCTTATGAAGACCTTTTAGTCATTCAGAACATCCACCGTGCATTCAATCGGCGTGATTTCACCTGTAAGATTGTTAAGGTTGAAATGAAAGCGATCGTTGCAGTCATCGGCTATGCTGGCTCCGCCTAAGCCCCCTAGATTAGGTCCGTCATCGCCGTTGACATCCACATAGAAGTCGTCTGTTGCACTGGCAGGAAGGCTCAAAAGACCGTAAATCGTCATGCCGTTATTCAGGCGAACGGCCCCTCCCCCGACGCTTGCATTGTCTGGCACGCCTGGTGGCAAACAGGGGGCTAAGTTCCCCATACCAAAGACGCAGGTTTGACGAGTTTGAAGGCTGTTTTGCAGGGTTGTCCAACGTTGGTTAGCGGTCAAGAAATTGTTACCTTTTAAACGCTCATCATAAAAATGATTTTCTAAGGTTTCTAAAATCACTTGTAATTGCGTCCGCTGACTGGCTTGTTGACTAGCACTTAAAACTTTGGGGACGAGCATTGACGCAATAACGCCAATAACGACAAGCCCCACTAAGAGTTCCACAAGAGTAAAGGCGTGTTTCTGAACAGTCGTTTTAAATGGGTTCATTATGATTACTTTCCTATAAAGATTTTTTATTCTATTTGGTATATCGATATTTTTACGTTAAACTTTAAAAGCACTTAATAATTCTCAAGGAAGCTTTATGCCTGAAACAACGCTCACACCAGATGCTCCCGCCGTCGACCTTAATCCCATGGTCGAAAAAACCGTGGCTTTTGTTACATTGGGATGCAAAGCCAACGCCTTAGAAAGTGCGGCACTCGCCGAACGCTTTAAAGATTTAGGCTGGCAACTAAACGGCGAAAACGATTCCGCTAGCCTGTATGTCTTCAACACATGCACCGTGACCGAAAAGGCGGATGCCGAAGCCCGTCGGCTGATTCGTAAGCTTAAACGCCAAAACCCAGCCAGTCGTATTGCGGTAACAGGCTGTTACGCCCAAGTGGCTCCGCTGGTGTTTAAAGAGATTGGCGTGGATTTCATCATCGGCAACAATTTAAAGGACAGCCTGCCTGATATTGTCGCCACACAATTCGCCAATTACTACGCCGATCTCAACGACGGGCCGCTCATTATGGTGGATGAATTTGAAAAAAGCCGAGAGCTGGTCTCTCGTGTGGGAAGCTTTGCAGGCATCGCTCGCACCCGTGGCAGCATCAAAATCCAAGACGGTTGCGACTATAAATGCACCTATTGCATCATTTGGAAGGGCAGAGGCCCCAGCCGTTGCTTGAGCGTGGACGCCGTCACCCAGCAGATTCGTCACATGGTGGATGAAGGCTTTAAAGATATTACGATTACAGGGATTAACATTGGGCAGTACCATCACGAAGGCATCAATCTCGCAGGGTTGTTGCGTCATGTGTATGCAAATGTGGACGGTGATTATCAGTTGCGTTTGTCGTCCTTGGATCCCCTAGAAGTCACCGATGAGCTGATGAACGCCATGGCAGAATCGGGTGGAAAAATTGCCCCCCATGTGCATTTGTCTAGCCAAAGTGCGGAAGATGGCGTCTTAAAAGCGATGGCTCGTCGTCACCATGTCAAGGATCTCATTTATGTGTGTGAGCGATTGCAAGCCTTAATGCCCACGATTGCGATAGGATCTGACATGATTGTGGGCTTTCCGACGGAATCGGATGCTGCCTTTGAAGCCAGCTACAAGGTAATTGAAGCGATTCCCATGCACTATTTGCACGTGTTTCGCTATTCCCCACGAGCGGGTACCCCTGCGGCGGAGATGCGTCCGCAAGTGCAGGAATCGGTGAGAAAAGATCGTGCGACTCGCCTTATTGCCTTGGCGGATGCGAAAAAGCGTGCGTTTTATGAGCAGTTTGTCGGTCAAACCCTGTCGATGCTGTGCGAAAATATCAAGGATGACGGCAGTATGGAAGGCATCACGGAAAATTATATTCGGGTGCGTTTGCCTGCGAAAGAAGTTCAAACGCATGAACTTTCGCCAAATCAGCGTGTTTCGGTTATAATAAACTCTTGTGAGGCTTCTGACTTCGTCGAAGCGGTGGTCGCCCCTTAAGGCGAGAATCCCGATAATTTATGACAACACAAACAAACGAAACGCTTTATATCACCACGGCGATCGATTACGTCAACGGCAAGCCCCACTTGGGTCATGCTTACGAAAAAATGGCGACCGATGCCATTGCTCGTGCGTTTAAAGCCATGCATGTTCCCACCTACTTTTTAACAGGCGTCGACGAACATGGCATAAAAGTCGAACAAAACGCCGCCAAACACGAAAAATCCCCCAAGGCGTACGTCGATGAACTCTCGCAATCGTTTACCCAATTGTGGCAACATTGCGATGTCGCCTACGATCGCTTTATTCGCACAACGGAAGATCAGCACTACGATTTAGTGGCTCAATTGTGGCAACGTTTGTTGGACAAAGACGATATTTATAAAGCCAGCTATGAAGGCAAGTACTGCACAGGTTGCGAAGCCTTTCTAAACGAGCGTGATTTGGATGATACAGGGCATTGCTTGGTGCATAAAACAGCCCCTGAAATCGTACTTGAAGAAAATTACTTCTTCCGCCTGAGTCGCTATAAGCAGGCGTTGTTGGATTATTTTGAGTCGCATCCTGATTTTGTGCAACCTGCGTTTCGCAAGGCAGAAGTCGTGAATATGCTGGAAAATCTGCAAGATATTAGCGTGTCTCGTAGCCGAAAAGCCGTTACATGGGGTATTCCTGTGCCGAATGATGACGAGCAGGTCATTTATGTGTGGATCGACGCCCTTTCCAACTACATTACAGGGCTGAACTACTTAAGTGCCGACGATTCGCTGTTTCAACGCTTTTGGACGACCGCAGACGGGCAACCCAATGCCGTGCATATCATCGGCAAGGATATTCTGCGTTTTCATGCCATTTACTGGCCAGCCATGCTGATGAGTGCGGAACTCCCCCTGCCGAAAACCATCTTCGCCCATGGGTTTATCACGTTGGAAGACGCCAAGATTTCTAAATCGCTCGGCAATGTCATTTCGCCTTTTGAAATTACAGCGGAATATGACTTGCCCAACGCCGATACCCTGCGGTATTACCTGTTGACCTGCACGCCCTTTGGCAACGACGGCAATTTTTCCATTCAAGATTTCAAGCTCAAAGTGAATGCGGATCTCGCCAATAATTTAGGCAATCTGCTAAACCGTTCGCTTTCCATGGTGAACAAGTATTTTGAAGGCGACTTGCCTGTTTACGATGCCAGCTCATCGGAGCCTTTGTTTGCGGACTTGCAAGAACAAACCGCCTTGCGTGATGCGGTGGAATCCGCATATCGAGCCTACGATTTTCAGAAGGTGGCAAGCCTTCTGCTCGAACGTGTGGATCTCGCCAATCGAGCCATTAACGACCTGCAACCCTGGACGCTCCATAAAGAAGGGCAAACCCAGCGTTTGGCGGCTTTGTTGTATTCTATTTTAGAAGCCGTGCGAATCGTGGCGATTTTGTTTCAGCCGATTTTACCGAATCTGTCGCAAGATATTCTCAATCAATTGGGTTTTGGCACGCACGCCTTCACCAGTTTTGAAGACATCGGGCGTTTGTCGTTTTCAGATTCGCAGGCTCATCGGGTGAATCCGACAGGTCCGCTGATCCCCAGGTTGGACAGTGAACTCGTGGGTGCTGATAAAAAGAAGTAGTCGCTTATTTAACTTGCTAGGAGATGATAAAATGATGAGCTTAACGGCTGAATTGTACTGGTTACCGCATTGTTCGACGTGCCAAAAAGCGAAAGCTTTTTTAGAAGAGCAAGGCGTGAGCTTTACGCTGGTGCATGATATTAAAGCCAGCGCCTTGAGCGAAGCTCAAGTCAAGCGATTGGTGGATACCGTGGGTGGAATCGATGCCTTGTTTTCCAAGCGAGCCATGAAGTTTCGTCAATGGGGATTGAATGAAAAAGACTTGAGCCAAGACGAGTTATTGGCTTACATGGTGCAGGAATACACCTTCATCAAGCGACCTGTAACGATCTTAAGCAATGGTGACGCCTTTGCAGGGTTTGCTCCCAAACAGAGGGCGAATTACTTTGATGCCTTGAAGGCGTCGAAGGGGTAGATTTTGAATAAGAAATGGTCTTAAGGAGCTTGGATCTTCAGTAGAACTTCCCCGACTTTGACCATGTCCAAATACCCACGAGCCAATGCTTCAGCGTCTTCACCACTTTGAATACGCTTGATTTCAGACTTCAACGCCGTATTTTTTACACGATGCGACTCATACAAGCCTTTGACCACAGGGGCTTCGTGATGCACGGTGAGCATCCCCATGGCGAGAGTAATACTTGATGCAAAAAGATACAGCGAAAGTAGTGAAAAAACCACGGTTTTTACCGCATTTTTCACCCAGATTTCGGACTGACTCCAGCCGTCAATCAAAGACTGGCATCCCAATACCGCTAAAAGACCTGCACCCACACCTAACTTTAATGTGCGAACCGCCACGTTATTTGAAAAACTCTTTTTTTGACGAGGACGAGATGAAGGCACGAATGGTGAAGCATCAGGCCATTCCTGTGTATGTGAGGCATTCACTTCATTTAGTAATAAATCCACGACATTAGAACGACGTAATAATCGGCGACGAGATTTTCGCTTAGCGGAACCCTTTAAAGCAGGGGATCCAAGGCTAGGAAATAAATCTACATCCTGCCACGAAGGAGCAGTGGATTCAGATAGGTAAGGGGGTAAAGAAACAGAAGGCTGCATCACAGTTACGGAGTTCCTAGCTACTTAGGGGGGAGGGAGGATTTTTGACTTCTTTTCAAACGATTCTTCTCAAGGAGGTGTCACAAGAAAAAGAGACATAAAAAAATCTTAATAATATATCTAAAGTATAACAAACAATTGTAAAGTTGACACACTTATTTTAGCGAACTTTTTAAAAATCATCTATATAGTGGATGCATAACACAAAGAGGCTTATTGTAAAGACGACACATCCCCCTTGTGTTCTAATAAAATGAATTACTATACAATGGGCGTTCTAAACCTTCTACTGTGAATAAGTTCAAAAACACACCTAAAGGTTAATCAATTGCGTGTTGCTTATTGTAACTTTTTGTAACGACACTCTAAGCTACTCTGCGAAAATCTAAAAAACATCCTAAAAAAACACCTGCCCATTCAAAAAACAGACCACCACCCCTACCCCAAAAATCTCCCTTTTAAATACCACTTATTGAATGTATATTTTACAGAACTTGTCATACTATGCTATGATAGAGTTTACATCTATAAAAAGAGACTATTTTCTTGCCCATGCTTTTAAAACCCCCCTTTACGATTCAACATTTGCCGACGAGAGAAAGCATTAAAGCTTTTTTTGAACATCGCCGTGTGCAACGTAATTTAGCTATTTGGTTGGCGGTGTTCTTGGGCATTTTTGTCACCGCTGAAATCTATGTGCCTCAAATATCGGTGCCGCTGGGTTTGGTGAGTTTTATGTTGATTTATGTGCTTTTCTTAACGGGGATTCTCGTCGTCAAACGATTTAAAGCCAAGAAAGAAGGCTTGAATCTAATTGATATTGTGCCTGAACAAGTGACTGTTGATACTGCTATTAGCGTGATTTTACCTGCTCATAATGAAGTGGGTGTTATTGCCGAAAGTGTCGCCCATTTTATGAGCGTTACCCCTGAACATTATGATGTGTGGGTGATGAATGACCGTTCCACCGACGGCACGCATTTGGTTTTAGAAGCCTTACTAGAAGCGAATCCGCAATGGCAGGCACGCTTGAATGTGGTGCATCGACCGCCTGAAGCCGTCGCTGGCAAATCCGCCGTGTTGAATGATGCCCTTGCCTTAAGTACCAGCCCCATTCTCGCTATTTTCGATGCCGATGCCCGTATTGAAGCAGACTTTTTCCCTCAACTACTGGCGTATTTAGAACAGGACGACCGCATCGCAGCGGTGCAAGCCCGTAAAATGATCGGCAACGCTGAACACAATTTGCTCACCAAATGCCAACAGTGGGAATATACCTTAGACGCCCATATTCAATGGTGCCGAGACCTCGCAGGTTCGGCGGTAGAATTGAGAGGCAATGGCTTTCTCATCAAACGTGACGCCGTCGAAGAGGTGGGACAGTGGAACGAAAATAGCATCACCGATGATTTGGATCTTTCGACTCGCTTGCATTTAAAGGGTTGGCTGATTCGTTTTGCTCACCAAACCAGCGTTTACGAAGAAGGCATCACGCAATTTAAACCATTGCTCAAACAACGGGAACGTTGGGCGGAAGGTTCCTTGCGACGTTACTTGGATTTTGGCGGAGCCATTCTTTTTTCAAAAGAAGCCAGCTTACGCACTCGCACGGATATGTTTGCGTATTGGATTAACTTTCTCTTCCCCATTTTAATGGTCTTGGAACTTTGCGTAGTGGGAGGCGCCACTGTCTTTGGGCAGGCGACTCGTTTACATCAGCTCTTGGCTGTGTCGTTGTTGCCGATGTTTGGCTTGGCGTTTATTCCGACTTTGTATAATGCCATCCGACGTTTTGAGCATCCGCCTCGTGTGGAAGCCATGAAGGCAGCGGTGTTGACGGGCATTTACATGACAACGGTCTGGTTCCCGATTGTGTTTTACAGCTTTGGGAAGGTCTTATTTAAGCCGAATGCACCGTTCAAATGGGAAAAGACGCATCATCAGGGTTAAAGAGGAATACCCCCTATAGTGTTTTAAGGAATCGGGTGAGCTTGTTACCTGTTGGATGCAACTTGTTCTGCAAGCCTCGGTACGCATCGTCTATAGCTACTCGAAGCATTTGAAAATCGTTTACGCCCTGTGTATAGCCCTTTAACACCATACCAATTTTTCGTAAACCATACCATTTATGATAAATTCTGGTGACTGTATCAAGATCTTTTTGAGTCCCTTCCTTTATAAAGGACTCAAGTTGACGTCCATTTATGAAAGGCATCTTGTATTTCTTGACTGCCTCTATTAAACTCATCAGGCAAAGAGCTTGAAGGATAAGTTGATTTAACTTCACGCACAACATTATTTAAGGCATTACAATACGGTTTCTTGTAACTGTCATAATTATTACCTACAGATTGGTTAGGCGACGCCTGAAATCAAGCGAAGCAGAGGAACTTTACATCAGTATAAAGCATGGTCAAAAAATTGTGCTAGGGGGAACTCTTTTTGTCTTTCTGCTCATTCAACAAACGAATTTCTTCCTGTTCGACGTCATTGTATAACTTCAATTTTTTGAAGTCTTTGTCCGTCGATTTAATCACCGTTTGACGCCCCAACTCAGGCGAATACTGTTGATCCAAACGAAACATCAAATCCGCCAAGTGAGCCTGCCAACTGATGTGTGTCGCCGTCCACTGGCAAAGGGTGCTGTTGTCTTGAAAGGGCAAGCCTTCGGGAAATTGAGGGGTCACGCCTTTAAGCAATAAACCAGGTAAAGCCGCACCCGAACTACGAGCCACTTGGTTACAGGGATTTTTTTGCAAGGGCAGGTTAGCTAAAGCAGGGTTGCCACTCATTAGAATGGCGTCCCATGTGTTAAAGCCCATGAGGTAATTGAAAACGTCCAACGTTGATTTGAGATAGGCAGGGTCTTTGCTGATGTCGTAGGCATCCATCCACAATAAGGCATGACGCACCCAAGCGTCATTGGACGCTGGCAAAACAGGGAAATCCTTAAAGGCAAAGGGACTCACAAAG
>JBILSS010000109.1:0-7769 GCA_044371965.1 Vampirovibrionales bacterium | reverse complement strand
GAACCGCCTTTGGGGGTTTGGGGAGTCTTTGGCGGCACAAAGACCCCCAAGCACCAGCTATAAAAGGAACAGAAAAACCCCATTCTTCAAGCATGCAAAGGTTTACGCATTATTGTTAGGAAGCATATAAGAGAAAATCGTCGCTTCCTATTAAGGACAAAGAAGGTAACGTCACTGGCAGGCTAACGGTTAGAATGGTAGAAACCTTAGATAGAAAAGGGTTAACACGTGCAAGAATCGCTAAACTGTTTGGTTTATCTGCTTCTCATTTGTCTCTATTTATGAAGAACTTAGGGAATAGTCGAATTAAGTATAATGAACGATCTAAAGAAAGAGAAGATGCGTTGCTATCATTTATCACTACACATCTTGCAGGGTATAAAAGGACTTACCCAGAAATTATAGCATCTGAATCTGAAAAAATTGACTACCATTGGCTTGACATCACTGAAGAAGAGATCTTAAAATTGGCTGAACAGGAAGGGATCGATTTAGGAACGAGACATCCCCTTGAAGACACTTTAATTTCTTTGAGCTATAAAACTAAAACTACCCATAAAAGTATAAAAACAAAGTTAGAGCTTTTTGATAAATTAACCATTTTAGGTTTTAATACGGACTCATTGAGAGATCGACTTGGTGCGTATATTGAAGCAGGTAATCAGTCTAGTAAGACTTTACCAAAGATGGCTAAAGAATTGGGTATTGAGTACAAGACTCTAGCAAACCTAATTCATCGGGAAGGTTTGGCACAACCTATAACAAAAGAACCACGGGGAGCAAAACCAAGAAAATAGCTCCTAGCCCCACCGATGCAACGTCCGCAAAATGTCTCGGAAGTCTCGCATTTAGTGCGTTGACGTCTGTTTTAAGGCATTTCCGCATTATTGTTATGAAGCGTAAAACGCTTTAAAATACTATATTTTGTGCCTGATGCGACTCGAACGCATGACCTTCGGCTTCGGAGGCCGACACTCTATCCAACTGAGCTACAGGCACAGATTGTTTCTTTATCTTATTAAGTTTACAATAGACATAACAGAATAACAAATGGAAACCCTATGCAAATCAAACCGTCTCGTCAGCTGGTGACGCAACCGCATCGCAATGCGTGGTTGGAAATCAACCTCGCCGCCTTGGAACAGAACGTTCGCTGGTGGCGAAAAAACACGCCTGCTCACCAAGCCCTCATGGCGGTGGTCAAAGCCGATGCCTACGGTCACGGTGCCTTAATCGTCACCCCGATTTTGAAAGCCTGTGGCGTCACACACTTGGGCGTTTCTAATGTGGATGAAGCCTTACAATTGCGTCAAGGCGGTGTGGAAATCCCGATTTTGGTGCTGGGGGCTACCCCCGAATGGGCGTGGAATCTCGCCAGTTCGCACGATGTTCAGCTCACCGTCTTTAGCCAACGAGACATTGATTGCTTGGCACAAGTGAAGCATCCCACCGTGGTGCATTTAAAAGTCGACACAGGCATGCACCGCTTGGGAGCTTCCCCTGAACTCGCCTTAGATCTGCTTCAACAACTTCGTGCCATGCCTCATGTGACGGTGGAAGGGCTTTTTACACACCTTGCCAAAGGCGAAGACGAATCCGCCACGCTTGAGCAATGGCAGACGTTTGAAACAGGCGTGCTTCAACATTTGGATGAATCGCCCCCTTTGGTGCATTTTGCGAATACACCAGCGACCCTTGCCTTACGAGCGTCTTCAAACCCTCTGGCGAAACACTTAATCGATACCTGCAATTTACTGCGTTTGGGGATTGGACTGTGGGGATATGAGACCACCGAACCTGATTTGCTCCCTGTCATGGGCTTAAAGGCACGCATCAGCCACTTGCAAACGCTTAATGCTGGTGAAGGCGTGAGTTACGGGCATTGCTTTCACACCACGCAAGACGGTTCCGTGATTGCGACCATTCCCTTGGGTTATGCGGACGGCATTCCTAGATGCTTGTCTAACCAGCTTCAAGGGCGTTACATGGGGCATTTAGTTCCGCAAGTCGGTAATATCACCATGGATCAAATGATGTTTGACTTGACGGAGTTGGTGAAATCGGGGGGCTTGAAGCGTCCGCCGAAGGTGGGGGATGTCATTAGCCTGTTGGAACATGGCAGAGCTGGGCAAGTTGAACGAGATGCGGAAGCCCATGGCTTGAGCCTTAACCATTGGGCGAGCCTAACAGGGACGATTCCCTATGAGTTGATGTGTGGTTTGAGAGTCCGTTTGCCTCGCAGTGTCGTGCGGTAAGACGCCTTTTAGACTTTCGCAGAGCTTTCTATACAAGAAATTATAAAACGGTTATAAAATCAATTACGCTACGGATCAAAGGTCAAATTGATGCGTTCGACCCCATTAAGACGCTTTAAGCCTTGCTTCCACTTGCTCCAATGCGTGACATAATGGTGAATATCGATAAAATACGTCAAAATAAGCGTTGGATTTGAATCACCTTCTTTGGCAACACTGCAACACGTTTCCACGCTACGAATGCGTTCTTCCAACTGATCTTCCACATACGCCATCACGGCTTGCTCCTGCGATTCCTTCACATACACCGTGAGCTTCAGGACTTCCTTATGCTTAAAGCGTTTAAAATCCTGCAAAATGGGAATCTTTCCCATGGTGTAGAGGATGACAATAGTAATAAAAGTCGCAAAAATAGCGATAGAATGTAAGCCTACACCCACCAACATACCAATGGCGGCGACGTTCCACAAGCTCGCGGCAGTGGTGATGCCTCGTATAGAGCCACCTTCTTTGAGCAGAACACCCCCACCGATGAAACCAATCCCTGTCACGATTTGAGCCCCAATACGAGAGGGATCAAAGTTGATATTGGTGTGCCAGTTATGACTGTTGTCAACGCTCATGCTGGTGAGTTCGGCGAGATTCGTCATAGAAAGCACCATAAAAATGCACGCCCCCATGCAAACCAGCATGTGCGTCCGAAGCCCTGCGGCTTTGTGGGTGACTTCTCGTTCAAAGCCGATGACGGCTCCGAGTACCGATGCCTCCACGATTCTAAGTATCATATCATTCATTTCAAACATAAGATTAGTTTAACAAAAATTAGGAGCTTTGACGAGCCAAAACAAAAAACGTCCCTCTTGTGAGGGACGTTTTTAATGGCTATGGCGGGATTCGAACCTGCGACACTACGGGTATGAACCGTATGCTCTAACCAACTGAGCTACATAGCCAAAAGGCTTACTCTTTCTATTATCCACAAACCAAGCTGTCATGCAAGAAAAAAATGTTTGGGGACGTTTGGAAAGTCTTTTTTCCTGTCCCCCCTCCTAAAATTAGGAGAGGGGACAGGACTGCTAGACGGTGCTTTTCTGATACGCCTTCTTCAAGACCTGAGCAGGCACTAAATCCTGCATAGCGACTTCATCCCACACTTTCACGATGTTGTAAAACGCATCACGCTCCACAGGCAAACGACCTGACTGGCGAATGAGATGCGTCAACTGACGCATGGTTAAGCCTTGCGAGCTTTTCGTCCCTGCGGCATGAGCAATTTTTTCTTGAATCACCGTACCGTCAATGTCGTCCACACCAAAGTTCAAGCCCACTTGCGAGATCTTTTCACCAATGTGGATCCAAAACGCTTTGATATGAGGGAAATTGTCCAAGACCAAACGAGACACCGCAAAATTCTTGAGATTTTCAAAGCCTGTCAACGCATATTTCGGATCAATACGGTTGCCTTCATAATAGCAATTCAGCGGAATAAAACTTAAGAATCCGCCTGATTTGTCTTGCTGTTCACGCAGAGAAATCATGTGAGCCACCCGCTCTTCAAGGGTTTCACCCAATCCAGCGAGCATTGTGGCGTTGGATTTTAAACCCATGGAATGGGCCAAGCCGTGAATATCCAACCATTCTTCACCCGTGATTTTACCTGGGCAAACTTCTTGGCGGATGCGTTCGGCGAAGACTTCGGCACCACCACCAGGTAAGGCTTGCAAGCCTGCATCGATGAGGGTTTGAATCACTTGCTCAATCGGTAGGGCTTCAATTTTAGCGATGTAATCGAGTTCCGCAGCGGTGAGTCCCTTGACGTTGACGTGAGGGAACTCCTTTCGCAAGGCTTTAAAGAGATCCGCATAGTAGGCGAGATCCGCCCCTTTGTAATGCCCTGCCACAATGTGGAACTCTCGCAAGGTATCTTTTTCAGGGTAGGCGTGAATATCAGCGATGACCTTGTCGATCGCCCAAAAATAGGCGTGAGGCGAGGCGGGTCCTTTTTTGAAGGAGCAGAAATGGCAGGTGTCTTCACAAATGTTGGTGGGGTTAATGTGGTAATTATGCACCCACCACACATAGGCTTGCTCGGCTTCGGGCGTGCGGATTTTACGAGCCAAGTCCGCCAGCATACCCACGCCCAAAAGATCAGGGCTGTTATAGAGGTGGACGGCATCGTCATAGCTAAAGCGTTCGCCAGCGAGGACTTTGTCTAAATACGGTTTAAGGGAATCGTGTTGAGCGGTGAAGTAAGCATCGATGTAATCAGGCACGTCGTAAGGCATGGGGTGTTTCCTGTATAAAAAATAGTATCGTTATGAATCTATTTTAGCATAGATAGAAACGTGGTTACAGAAGAGTCTGCAAAAAGTTCTGTTCCCTCTCCTTGAGGAGAGGGCTAGGGAGAGGGGGGGATTTTTAAAAACCAGTGTTTACATCTACTCCCCACCCCAACCCTCCCCTTAAAGGGGAGGGAGGAAAGGCAATACAAAAAAGGGACTCGACGATAATCGCAGAGTCCCTTACCTCCAAAAGGTGATGTTCAAACAAAAGGGATCGAACCCTAGCGTTGCATCTTAATTTGCGAGGTTGTTAATAATTACGTTTTGCTCTTCAACCGCAGCGGCAACCGAAGAATTGGCGGCACTAATATCGCCGACCATACTAATGATTTCTTCAATCGCTTTAGACGCTTGCGTGGTTTTTTCTTGAATCGCAAGCACTTGGGTCTGAATGTTTTGCGTCGCTTCAGCCGATTTACCAGCCAACGCCTTGACTTCATCCGCAACGACCGCAAAGCCTTTACCCGCATCACCCGCACGAGCGGCTTCAATCGTGGCGTTCAACGCCAACAAGTTGGTTTGACTGGCGATGCTTTGAATCAAGCTCACAATACTGTTAATTTCAACAGCCGAATTGGTCAACGCTTCCATAACTTCTTGGGTGTGAAAGCCTTGTGAACGGGTGTTTTCAGCCATGTGAGCCGCACGGTTCATGTTTTCAGCAATTTCACGACTGGCTAAGGCGGCTTCTTGTTGAAGATCCGCCTTACCAAACTTTTCAAGGGTTTGCTCAAGCAAGAAACGAATGTTTTTCATCGCATTACGACGCTTTTCAGTGTCTTGAAAGTAATGCGTGCTGAAAAAGTCAAAGGTACCTACAATATGACCTTGCACGACAATCGGGAAGATATTGCCCGATTTCACGCCTGCTTGACGAGCCGCTGGAGCCCTTGCACAATCATTCACATCCGCCAAATCAGGAACGAATAAGACATCATCCGTCGACCAAGCACGTCCACAAACACCTACACCACGGCTAAACGTGGTTGTTCGGGTGACTTGTGCAAACTGAGGACTCACGGCACCCGATTCTCTTTCAAACACCAAGGCATTTTGCGTACCATCATAACGCCAATAACTACCATAATCCCAACCAAAAGCGTCTTTAATGCCGCTTAAAGCCGTGCTAATGGTTTCTTCTTTGCTATGCACGCCTGCAATTAAACTAAACAAACGTTGCACGCCATTAAGACATTCGGCACCGTGCAATTCTTGTAAAGAACTGTCAATACGTTCAAAGACAAAAGAAATCACCGTAGATAAGGCTTCAACCGTCGCCAAGCGGTCAGGTGAAATTTCAGCATCCGTGGTAGAAAAGAAATCAATGGTACCCACGGTTTTATTATTGATACGCACAGGGAAGCAAACACCTGCTTTAACGCCTGCTCGTTGAGCCGAATCACGACGCACGCAATCGCTTAGTTCGTTTAAATTTTTGACGTAAACCAAGCGTCCTTGTTGCCAAGCACGTCCGCAAAAGCCCACGCCCTTTTCAAAAGTCGCACTTTGTGTCACGGCTTCAAATTCGGGGTTCACTTGTCCAGATTGTACCGCAAAAACAAGTTCTGTGCCTTTATTGTTCACTTCCCAATAGGATCCATACGCCCAACCAAAGGTGTTGCGAATGGTTTCTAAAAGGGATTGAATCGCACGATGTTTGTCGGCGGCACTTTGTAAAACGCCCAAGCTTTGGATTTTTTTCAAACTGCTGGCTAAGGCATTGTAATTTTCTTTAAGCTCGTAGGATTGAAAGTCTTCTGAAGGCTTGCTTGACTCGTTCGAATAATTGTGGACTTCTTTCGGTAAGGTACTATTGAAAAAACTCATGGGTTGAAAACTCCTTATTTAAAAACTTACTAAACAAAATATACTTATATTTAATATAACGTTTTGCATGTTAATTCTCTAAAAAAAAGCGAAACATCCTCCATTTGTTCGTGCTAGACTATAAAACGTTCCCCCACATATATGAGGATACTGCTGTTATGACTTCTTCTTTAGATGCCCTCTCTCCCCTCTTGGTCGGGATGAACCCTGCCCAAGCCCAAGCCGTCGCTCACGGAGCAGGTCCTCTGCTGGTGCTTGCTGGGGCAGGCAGCGGCAAGACCAAAGTCTTGACGCATCGCATCGCTCATTTATTGCAAGGGCAAGGCGAAGGTTTAGAGCCTGTGTGGGCGAGTCAAGTGCTTTCGGTCACCTTCACCAATAAAGCCGCCAAAGAAATGAAGGCTCGCTTGGCAACGCTGATTGATCCTTCGGTGGTCAATGACATCTGGATGGGAACCTTCCACAGTGTTTGCGTGCGTTTGTTACGTCGAGACATTGTGCATTACACGTCGCCTTCAGGGGCGAAGTGGAAGCAAAACTTTGTGATTTATGACGAAGCCGAAACGCTCGCCGTGATTAAAGATATTTTGAAATCCAAGAATTTGGACGAAAAACTCTATCCTGCTCGTGGGATTAAGTATCAAATTTCTGCCGTCAAAAACCAAGGGTTGGATGCCTTTGATCACGCCACCAACGCCAAAGACTACAAAGCGGAGCGTTTGTCTGAATTATTTACGCTTTACGAACAACAAATGGCGGAAAATAATGCCCTAGACTTTGACGATTTATTGCTGATGACCGTGAAATTGCTCCGCCAGCATCCTGCTTTATTGGCGAATTACAATCAGCATTTTCGCCATATTTTGGTGGATGAATTCCAAGACACCAACGAAGTGCAGTACGATCTGATTCGTATGCTCGCCACAGGGCAAACCAGCCGTAGCCATGAAGCGGTTCACTGGCATAACCGCAGTTTAACCGTGGTCGGCGATGTGGATCAATCCATTTACTCGTGGCGTGGGGCGAACTTCCGCATTTGCTTGGGTTTTCAAAAAGACTTTAAAGAAGCCCAACTCATTACCTTGCAGGACAATTACCGTTCCACCGCCAAGATTCTACAAGCCGCCAACGCCGTGATTGAACGCAATAGCGAACGGCTCCCTAAGGAACTGCGAGCGGTCAAAGGCGACGGCGAAAAAATCTATTGCTATGAAGCCACGGACGATCGGGATGAAGCCCACTTCGTGCTTGAAAAACTGCAAGATTACGCCAAACGTTCCAATCAAACGCTGAATGAATGTGCCGTATTGTACCGCACCAACGTGCAGAGTCGTGTGATCGAAGA
>JBILSS010000010.1:0-25988 GCA_044371965.1 Vampirovibrionales bacterium | reverse complement strand
GTTCTAACGTTCTGTGCAGTTGTCAGGGTACTAACGACCCGAAGAAATTGTTAGGTGATTCAGCCTCAGGATCCCACCCGTTCCCATCCCGAACACGGCCGTAAAGACTGCAGGCAGCGACAATACTTGAGGGGTGACCCTCCGGAAAGATAGCCCTTCGCCTAACTTCCTTTTTATACAAGACCCCCCACGACTCGTAAGAATCGTGGGGGGTCTTGTTTTGACATTCTTTCCTTTTTTAAAAGAAAGAAATAAGTCATTAGACTGGTGAAATAACTGCTGTCACCGCACCGTTGGTCATTGTGTACGTTGCCCTAGCTTTGTCAAGACCAGCGTTAGTACCACCAACACAGTTCATTACGTTCGTAGTGGGGACCGTTGCTCCGCACATTTCTTGCCCCTTTTTGTTGTAGAGCATAGGAACCGTAATACCGTTAGCGATAGCCTCAGGGGTCAACGCAGCGTTGTTTAGACCTACGAAATCATCAAAGTTCACAGGACGCTTACCTGTTGCGACCAAGTACTGAGCAGCACCACCGTTCAACTTTGAAAGGTAGTCTTGTAAGACGGCTTGTTCCGCATTACCTGTTAAATCCATCATCTGAGTTACAGCAACGGCAGACATAATACCGATAATTGCGACAATAATGCCCAATTCAATCAACGTAAAAGCACTTTGTTTTGCTTTATTCAACATAGGTGTATATTCTCCAATTTTTTGATACTTCACTACACAACAAGCAATTCAAAAATTTCTTGAGGACTGTATCGACTTCTTGACCGCATTTCTTTAGTCATCGTTACATAAGTTCATTTTACAAAAAGTTCTTCCCTTGAGAAGGGCTTTTTGTAAAAAGTCACCTATTTAATGGAAGGTTGCATCGTTGTGGGAATGCTTGAGGGCGTTTCTAAGCGATACGTCCATTGATTAAAATCATGTTCGCCGTTTATCCACTGGGGAAGTTCAAAATCTTTGGGATTATCTAGCTTACCATGTACTCGCACATAAAACATATTCGTGTCTTGACTGTAAAAGCCAAAGGCAGGAATATAGCCTAGCACAGGAACAAAATCAATCAAGCCGTAATCCTTGTTCGGTAAACGCCCAATCAACGGCATATAACGCAAAACTTTTTTCAAGTTGAATTGAAGCGGACTCATCGACTTGGTATTGCTCGCAATATCCGCACGAATCATCATATTACTTTGCTGGCTCAACAGGTTCATGCTCCCTTTTACATTCAAATTCATACGCTTGCCAAAGGTATGCAGGCTATTGGTCAAGAATAAACCATCCACAATATGAAAATTTGCCTTATAGGTTTCCGATATTTCGGTGCTGTTTTTGTCGACCCGTCTTAAGAAGCTTCCCAAGTCAGACAAATCCAAGTTAAGTAAGCCCCCTCTAACAATAGACACCTTCGACAAGATATTTTCCACAGTCACCAGTTCAGGCATACGCCCTTCGGTAATCTCTACAAAGGCTTTGCCACTGGCGTTGCGTAAGAAGTCGTCGTTGGTATTGCCAGCTGTTCCGAGTTCAAAGCCGCCGTTTAGCTTACCAATCACCAGCTGTTGTACGCCTGTTAAGCCGTAAAACACAGGGTTAGCAGGGACGTTTTTGGCTTGTAACTTGAGGTTTACGGCGTTGTTATTGAAGGGATCCATGGTTAACGCCATGAGTAAGTCACCATCGACAATTTTAAAGCGGGTGTCTTCGAGTTGTACCAAGCCATTTTGATAGACGTTAATAAGCCCTTGCCCTTGTTCTACGGCGATGTTTTGAAAGACGCCCATATCCCACGTCAACAGAGAGTTTCGCAGTTCAAAGGGGTAAGTAATACGGTGACGAGGAATCCAGTGAGCGACGCTGGCTTCGCTATTCTCAAAGGGATCCAACCAAAAAGCGACCTGCTTGGTCAAGGTTTTGGTCAGATCGTTGAAATCCCAATACGGCGAATGCACATGACTTTCTTTAAATTGAAAGGGCAAGGGTTGCGGTAAATCCATTTGAGCCTGCCAGCTCAGGCTTGAACCTTGCGTACTTTCAAAGTTTTTAATGTGAACTTTGGCTTCATTTTCTTGCAATTGTACTAAGGCATCAAAGTTTTTAACATCTAGCAGGGGGCTAATGAGATTATTGAGGGTGATCGTTCCATGCGGGGAACCATCCGCTCTATTCCAGGCGACATCGGCTTGAAGCGTACCTTCTGTATAGGGGATTTGTTGATTGTAGACGACATTTTTCATTTGCAAGGGGTCAGGCGTCCAAATGCGTGCCTTTGAAGAAAAGAGGTGGGTTAAAGCTTCGGGGGCATCCAAGGAAGCTCGAATAAACACAGGTTCTTTCAAGCCGAGTGGGTAGACTTCGCCGTACGTCAATTCCCAATCGCCTTGCTTCATTTCAAGCAAGAACTGGCTTTTCATTAAAGATTCAGGCAACGCCGCAAGCGAAGGCGTTGAAGGGGCTTTGACGGTAGACGCCGTTGTAACGCTTGTAGGCGTAAGCGTTGTTTGAGGTGTTGTTTGAGCCGAGTCTATCGGTTCGACATCCAACTTTAAACGAGCCACCCCTTCGCTTTTCGGATGCGTCAAGTTCCATTCAGGCAAGCTCAATTGAGCGTCCACCACGGCATGAGTATTCATATTGTATCGGGTCATTTGGGCGTTTTGGCTCTTGGCGATGAGCTGGTTGAGTTCTCTGGGGTGCAGGTCGAGCAAGAAGCGTCCGTTTATCAAGGCTCCCTTAGGTGTGGCGGTCATGGCAAGTTCAGAAGCATCCCACGGGCTTAAGCCGTAATAGCCTTTTAAACCTTCTTTACTTAGGGTGACTTGATTATTTTCGCCGTATTCAAAGACGCCTGACACTTGAGAGAGTGGGGAAGGCGTCAAAGTAGGGAAGAATCCGCCCGCTTGATGAAGTTCCACTTTCGCATGAGGCTTTCCATTATCTACGAGGACATCTACATTAATTTTACCTGTGGGATTCACCCGTTCAGGTAGCGTCATGTTCAAGCCCTTCCACCACGTTTGCCATACGGCGGTTTTTGCTTTTTTATGAGGCGAATAAGGCGTTTCAGGCGTGTCTTCTTCTTCAGGAGACGCCAAGGCATAGGCGAGATCCACCGTATTTAAATGGGCTTCAAGGTGCGATTTTTTACCTTTGGCGATGCCTTGATTGCCTTTGCCTTCAAGGGTCATCAACAACGGTCCCCACTCAAGAGGGCTGGATTCTAATTGCCACGCCTTGCCTGTTGCCATGACGTTAATGCGTTGTGTTTTTAAGCGTTGGGGATGCGTTTTATAACGCAAGATCAAGTCATCTAAGCTGGCATTGCCCAATAAGCTTTGGGTTTGAAAGCCTTTGATGGTGCTTTGCCCTTTCAGGTTCCAATGGGCATTGCCTTTCAATAGGCTGAAATCGTTAAACTTAAGCAGGCTACGGTCTAAGGCTTTAGACAGGTTTAAATCACCTAGACTTTGCCAGTCGCATTGGGTTTGGCAATCGGCGGAAGCGTTGATTTGACCCACTTCTTTTACACGGAGCAAGGCATTTTTTAGTTTCAAATTGAGCAGTTTGGCATTTTGAAGCGTCACATCAAGATTCGACAAAGTAAAGGTATCTTCTGCTGAAACATTGCTAAACACCTGTTTAGGAAACGTTGTGCCTAGGGGATTCGCCCACGCCATTAGGCTGGCTAAAGGTTGCGTCGGAATCTGTAGATGCACGGCTTGGCGTTGCGTGGGAATGTGAATGAGATAGTCCCCTTGCATGGGAGAGCTTTGCCCCACTTGAATTTGAGCCAGTTGCTTTTTAAAGGTGTCGCCCACAATCAGGATTTGATCGCTTGAACTATTTTGCAAGGAAACAGGGGCATTCAGACGCAAAGGCAGGGCATTGCCTTTTTGCGGATGCGGAAAGAGGGCATCGACTTGGGTATGAAGCGACAGCGTGTTTTTCGCCGTGTCTTGGGTGTAAACAGGGTGAAGCGTCCCACCTTGCCAAGGGGATGCCGTCAATAAGGCAAAATAGGGTTCAGGCACGAGATGCGGATTTTGCTTTAAGAACGCCGCCAAATGTTCCGCCGTTAAAATAGGGGAATCCGCCCCAATTTGTAGAGTTTTATCACTCAAGTGAAAGATACCTTGAGCGTTTAGAATCACAGGTTTCGCTTGCGGATTCACCGCCAAAAACGTCGATGCTTCAGGTACTTTAATCTCTTCAGGCGTGAGCGTTCCCTTGAGCTTAAATTGACTCAACAACGTATTTTTAGGAAAGGCGACATTGCCCATTTGAATCGGTTTGAGAAAGCGGACATCGAACGGCGTGGCGGTGTTCAGCGTCATGACAGTATCTTGTGGATTCGTTCCTCTACCATTAAGCGTTAAATCCCCTTGCAGATGCCCCTTTTCCCAAGCACAGCCTAGATCTTTAAGCAGGGTATTGAGGCTTGTTTCGCCTGCTTTGGCGTAAACGTTGAGCCTGCCCTTGCCGTGCCAACGCATATTTTGCCACGCTTCTTTGAGTGGGGTGGATGCCTCCCATTGAGGCATAAGTCTTCCTTTAAAATCAAAATCCCCTTGCGGATGACTCACTCGCAAGCTTGAAACATCGATGCCGTTGCCGATATTCTTGAGATCGATCGCTTGCCAATTGCCTAAAAACGTGGCATTCAGTTGCGGCAATTTCAAAAATGACGTCTTCACTTGAAAAGCGGTTTCCGTAAAAATAGGCTTGCCGTTCCATGCTCCTTCTATTTGAGGATTTAATTTCGCCAAGGCTTGATACGCTTTTTCTTGGGATGCCCCCCACTTGAATGGATGATGCTTGCCTAAGTTTAAGCGTCCTTCAAAATGCCCGTCTTCATGCAAGGCGTTCCATAAAGCTTCTAAGTTAGGCGTCTTGGGATTCGCTGCAAATGCCTTCAAAAAGGGGGCTAAAGATGCCTTAAACGTCATGCTTAACGACGCCATTCGCTCATTGTTAGGGTAGCTCGAAAAGCCTAAATCCGCTACCTTAAAAGACAAATCTTGTGGGGTTCTATGCCAATGGACGTTTGCATCTTTAAGCATCAACGCATAGGACTGGTCTTTTATGGAAGGGATGTCTGTAAGTGCCTTTGCTTCCACATTCAGCTTACCCAAGTGAACGTTGATGTATTCGCTAAAAGGAGATGGCTTGTTTTGAGGATCAGGCTTAAAGCTTTTGATCGTCTCTGTAAACGCATCGATGCCAGCTTTGCCGTGGAAGCGTATCGTGCTTTGTGGAAGCTGTAGCGTGCCGATGAGGGCGGCATCTCCACCGAAGGGGAATCGCCATAAGTGCAGGGGAATGCTTACGTTTTTCAGCGTTAAATCCCAAACGTTGTGGGAATTGGCTTCTTTCAAACGCAGTTCAGGCGAAGTCACCACAATGGTTGCCCACGGCAAAAGCGACACCCTTAAATGCTCCGCGGCAAGGGAGGCATTATGCTCACGCTGTAAAAGCGGATTCACCGCTTTTAAAAGAGCAGGGGCTGGATTCCAAAAAATAAAGCCCACATTCACCACGCCCACAAAGCCCAACCACAAAATCAATCCCCACAACACCCCACGAGGCAGATGCAACAAATGTTGCAACGCACGCAAAAGCCGTTCCTGCTTAGAAGGTGATGCTGGGGATTTTGGCTCTGTCAATACGGAAGATGTCATTGAGTTCACAAACGTTGGGGGGCTTGGGCTTAAGGGGTGGGAGGCTCTTCTTTAGAGGAAGGGGCTTCGCTTATTTTAGGATCGCTTGCCTTAACATCAGCAACTTTACTCGTACCGTTACGAAAGCGATTCACGGCTTCCCCTAAGGATTGTGCCACTTGTGGCAATTTACCAGGTCCAAACAGTAGCAAGACTAACGCCAGTACGAGTAGTAACTCACCTATTCCTAATGTTGGAAACATAACGTTAACCCCCTCTTACTTATTTTTAGCACTTATTTTGATACTTGTATTATAATATAGAAAGATGATTCCGTCACTAATTGAATGCACAGAGAAAGTCCCATTCGGCGAATCTTCTGTGTCAAAACAAGCCGTTTGTTCGTTATGTACGTCTATGTACACGCCTCACAAGCCGTTTGTTTTTCCTTGAATCTTCATCCGACTTGAACTTTCTCTGTGCATTCAACCTTTTTAAAAAATTGATGAGACCCCAACGATGACCTTAAAAACGCAAACAAAATCCGAACTCATTACTGAACTTAAAGCCAAGGGATTACGCTTGACCCCCCAGCGTGAGCGAGTTTTGGATATTTTTTATGACCTTCCCAATGGTGAACACATCAGTGCGGAACATGTGTACACCACCTTAAAACAAGAAAAAGTGGATATTTCTTTAGCGACATCGTATCGTACGCTCAAGCTATTGGCGAGTCACGGCGTGTTAAGGGAAGTCGATTTTGGTGAAGATACTAAGCAATACGAACTCATTCGTGATGAAGATGAACCGCATCATCACTTGATTTGCGTGGACTGCCATGAAACCAAAGAGTTTGAAAGCAGTGTGATTTACGCCGAAGCCCAACGGCTTTGTGCAGATATGGGTGCCGAATTGGTGGATGTTCAAGTGAAACTTTATGCACGCTGTAAAAAATAAGCTATAATTTTAGAATCCCTTAAGTGAAAAGGAGTTCATCTTATGAAAAAATACGTTTTTTTACTAGCAAGTCTCGTGATTTTAGCCCCTAGCCTAGCTCAAGCCGATTATACAAATCTGCCTCAATCAGGCATTGAGCGTTTGCCTCATTTTGCCCAACAACATTACACGCCTAAAACAAAGGTCGTGATGCCAAGCCTGCCTGTTGACGTTGAAGCAGACCTTCCTTCTTATCTAAACACCAAAGAAGAAGAAGTACCCACTAAAGTAGAACCGCCGAAATCTTCAAAAACAGTCGAAAACAGTCCAATTGTGACTACGCAAGTCAAGGCATCGGTTAATTCTGAAGGCTATGTTGAAATTCCTTACACGACGGGAGATGGTGTGATTCGCATTGAAACCAACACTGTTGAAGCCACCCCAACCATTTACGGCTATAGCGAAGACGGCTTGCCGATTACGGATTTCTCAAATAAGGTCAATCATTACAAGGCTCAATTTATCGAGCAGAATCCACACTTGTTTAAGGCTAAGAAGCCTTAAATGTTAGAAAAATTAAAAACACCAATAGACTTCTTTTTACTAAAGAAGTCTATTTTGTCTTAAAGGCTTTCCCAATCCGTTGCAATAACGAAGGAGCTGTAGGCGTGGATTGATGACGCTTTTTGCTAAGCTCTAAGGTATCTGATGCTAAGGGTTGCAGTCTTGAGTTAGTCCCAAGATGCTTCTTTGAAAAATCTCCACCGCTAGAAACCACCACTGTGGGAGCAAGCTGACTGGAGTTGGGAAGGTTCGCACGATGACGAACAACATCCATAGACATAAAAAACCTCCTAAAAACCTCGCTGAATCGGCAACGTAGATTTTAAATTGGACTAATATAAATAGACAAGGACACAATATGTATTAATGTTCATTTAAACATTAAGTTTCTATTAAACCATAATTTTCCATTTTTGGCAAACTTGCTGCCAAATGGATGAAACGTAAAGGAATAACGTGCCATGTACTATAATTTACGTTAGAATAGTAGATAATAGCGTATGTAGTGCAAATGTCCCCCTAAATAGAGGAGCCCCCCCATGACCAACGAAACCCCGACCCGTGAAAACAACGCCCCTTCTTTCGACAACGATCCCCTTTTTCAACAAGCCCATGACGGCATTGGCATTCGCCGTTTGTACAACGGCTTATTAAAAATCCAAGTCAAAACCCCTGTACCAGACAGCGAAGCCCTTGCCGTTGTCTACACACCAGGCGTCGCCAAGCCTTGTTTGGAAATCCAAAAAGACGAGCAAATCTCCTTCCCTTACACCATGCGAGGCAATACCATTGGTATCGTTTCTAACGGATCAAGCGTTTACGGCTTGGGTGAAGCAGGAGCCGAAGCGTCGATTCCCATTTTAGAATCCAAAGCGATTTTACACAAGCATCTCGCCAATATCGATGCCGTGCCTATTGCGATTGACACCGACGATGAAGAGCAATTCGTGGAAACCTTGCGTCAGCTAGAACCCACCTTCGGTGCCTTTCAACTCGAAGGCATTAAAGCCCCTGACTGCTATGTGATTGAAGACAAGCTGAAACGTGCCTTGAATGTGCCTGTTATGCACGGTGAACATTCAACCGCCGTGGTTGTGGCGGCTGGCATTATGAATGCCTTAAAAGTCGCTGGAAAAAAATTGAAAGATGCCAAAATCGTGATGTTTGGCGTGGGAACCAGTGGCATTGCCACGGCTCGCTTGTTGATTCAACTCGGCGTAAAAGAACTTCTTTTGTGTGATGAACATGGACGCATCGCCAATACTCGTCCTGTTGGCATGAGCTGGATGAAAGCTCAACTCGCACGTCACACGAATCCTAAAAACGTGATTCAGTCGCTAGAATCCTGCTTTGACGGTGCGGATGCCTACATTGGTTACAAAGATGCCGTGCATATTCAAGCCAATTTGATTCAACGTATGGCTAAAAAACCTGTGGTTTTTGCCTTTTCATTGCCTGAAGCGGAATTGTCTTACCAAGAAGCGATCGCTGAAGGGGCGTATATTTATGCGTCTCAACAATCCGAATTCCCCAATGCCTTGAATGTCGCTATGGCATATCCCGGTATTTTGAGAGGGGCTTTAGATGTGTGTGCGACTCGTTTAACCCGTCGCATGTTTGTCGCCGCAACGTTTGCACTTGCTGGCATGGTGAATGATGAAGATCTTTCCACCACGCATTTGTTGCCTACCATGGATGCCCGTGTGGCAGGCACGGTGGCTCGAGCCGTTGCTCAATCCGCTTTGGAAGACGGTGTGGCTCGTGAATTGGTATCGCCTCAAAGTATTGAAGCCAATGTGCTGAAATACATGAAAGAAGGCAGTGCCTCATGGATTAAACCTCCTTCGACCGAAAAAGCCTATGAAGCCATGACCACGGATGAAAAAGCCATGGAATTGCGTCGTCGTTACCAAGGTGTGATCGAAACGACAACTGCCGTGAAAAATACGAATCAGAAGGTGCTAGAAGAAATTCACGCCGTGCCGAATGCCGTTAAAGCCTGCCGAGCCATTCAAGAAGATCCGAGTGAAGTTTACAACTTAACGTGTAAACGTAACTTGGTGGCTGTTATTACAGACGGTTCCGCCGTCTTGGGCTTGGGTAACATCGGAGCAGGAGCTGGTTTGCCTGTTATGGAAGGCAAAAGCGTTTTGTTCAAAGCCTTTGGCGATGTCGAAGCCTTCCCCATTTGCTTAAATACGCAAAATGTGGATGAATTATTCGATTCGATTAAGGCGTTAATCCCCATTTTTGGTGGCATTAACCTTGAAGATATTGCTGCCCCTCGATGCTTTGAACTCGAAGATCGCTTGATTGCGGAAACGAATATCCCGATTTTCCACGACGATCAACACGGTACGGCTGTAGTTGCCGTTGCGGCGATTTTAAATGCGGTGAAAGCCGTTGGTAAAAACCTCAACGAAGTGCGTATTGCCGTCAACGGAGCTGGGGCATCTGCCCTAAGCGTGTCTCGCTTGCTCTTGCGTGCTGGGGTGAAAGACATTATTATTTGTGACACCAAAGGAATCATCTACGAAGGTCGTACTGCTGGGATGAACGAGTTTAAAGAAAAAATCGCTAAACTCACCAACCTAACAGGCATGCAAGGAAGCTTGGATGACGCCGTGCGTGGATCCGACATCCTCATCGGCTTGTCTGTCCCTGGCGCCTTCACGCAAGACATGATTCGCACCATGAACCCTGACCCCATTGTGCTGGCGATGGCAAACCCAACGCCTGAAATCATGCCTCATGAAGCTCATGCCGCTGGTGTTAGAATTATGGCAACAGGTCGCAGCGATTTCCCTAACCAAGTCAACAATTGCTTGGCGTTCCCCGGTATTTTCCGTGGAGCGTTGGATATGCGAGCGTCTGTCATTAACGAAGAAATGAAGCTGGCAGCCGCCTATGCGATCGCTTCTGTCGTGACGGAAGACAATCTTAAAAACGGCGTGATTATTCCGTCGGTCTTTGATTTGTCGGTGCCTCCGATGGTGGCAAAAGCGGTGGCTCAAGCTGCGATCGATACAGGGGTGAATCGTGTAAACGAATACACGCCTGACGACATTGCTCACAAGTTGGAAGCCTACTTGAACGCTTAGGTCTTCATGTTTTTTTGAAGAACACGCCTCTTTCTAAAAGAAGGGGCGTGTTTTTTTATTTCCCGACGCAAAAACGAGAAAACACCTCATCCAAAACAGCTTCAGATGTATCAATCCCCAACAGCGTGTCGAGTTCACGCAAGGCATCGGTGAGGGGGATGCTCGCCAGATCCAGCGGAAACGACGGCGTGTTGAGCGTCGCTTGGGCGGCTTGAACGTGCGTCGTCATGCCGTACAAGCAATCCAGCTGGCGTTGATTTAAGCACAATTCGGCATCTTGCACGGTGCTATTGCCTAAGCCTGCTTGCACTTGGCTTTCCAGCCAGCTTAAGACATCCGCAACGCCGTGGAAGGATAAAACCGAAACGGCTTGCCAATCGGGGAAATGCGTCGCTAAACGCCCCTGCTCTTCAAGGTTGAGGGTATCCACCTTGTTGATGATTTTCAGCAAGGGCGTGCCTTCAGGCAGTTGCGACAATAAACGAGCATCTTCCGCAGGGAGGGTGTCAAAATCAGGCGCCAACACCGATGCATCCACCAGATACAAAAGAGCATCCGCTTCGAGCGACGCTTGCACACTGCGTTCAACCCCGAGTTGTTCGACGACATCTTGAGCGTGGCGAAGCCCAGCGGTATCCACCAGCGTAACAGGCACGCCAGCCACCACCAGCCGTTCGGTCACAATGTCTCGAGTCGTGCCAGCGAGTTCAGTCACGATGCTTCGTTCTTGGCTCAACAAGGCGTTAAATAGCGACGATTTCCCTGCATTCGGTTGCCCCAGCAAGGCGATTTTCAGTCCGTGACGCATCAAGCCGTAGCGTTTGGATTGCGTCGTAAAGGCGGACGCTTGTGCCACAAGGGCATCCAGCGTTTCATGCAAGGCGTGACGATCGGGTTCGTCGACTTCTTCGGGGTAGTCCATGGCGGCGACGATGTTGGCTTGAATATCGATGAGGACGTCTCGCAGTTGGAAGATTCGCTTGCCGAGCGTGTTGGCGTTGAGGGTTTGCACCGCCACTTGGGCGAGTGCCTTGCCTTCGGCGTGAATGGCGTCCGCAATGGCTTCGGCTTGGGCGAGGTTGAGCTTGCCGTTCAAGAAGGCCCTTAAGGTGAATTCGCCTTTGGGGGCGAGAACGGCTCCAGCCTTGAGGCAAAGCTTCACGATTTCTTGCGGAATGACGGTACCGCCGTGGCATTGAATCTCGATGACGTCTTCGCCTGTAAAGCTGTGGGGGGCTTTAAACGGCAGTAGAATCACATTGTCGATGAGCGTTTGAGTTTGCGGATCCACCACCTTCCCATAGGCGATGCGTCCTTTTTTCAAGGCGTTGCCTTGAAAGAGGCGTTCGGCGATTACCCACGCCTGTTGACCGCTTAATCGAATAACGGCGACGCCAGCAGGACCAGACGCCGTGGCTTGGGCAACGATCGTGGGGGCATCGTGGGTGACAGGCAGGGTAGGGGGCATCTTATTTGCCTTGTAGAGCGAAAAGTTCACTCACCATGTTTTTGGCTTTAATAGCGTCTTTATAGCTTTCCACATCACCTTGTTCGACGTATAGTTGCTTGGCTTTTTCTACATCTGCAAAAGCCCCTGTTTTATCCAATAATTGGGCTTTCGCAATCCCGCGATTGTTGTAGGCTATAGCAGATTTTGGATCCAATTGAATTAATTTGTTGTAATCTTCTATGGCTCCAGCATTATCACCTAAGTCACTTTTCACATTTCCTCGATTACCGTAGGCTTTTCCAAGTTGTGGGTTAAGCTCAATCGTTTTTGTATAATACTTTATGGCTTCAGGGTATTGTTTTTGCTCATAAGCCACCTTGCCTTTTGCAAAAGCTTCTTCGGCGGTTTCGGCAAAGGCGTGCAAGGGGGCTAGCAACAGTAACGCCACAAGGGCTAGGGTTTTCAGTTTCAAGGCTTTCATTGGGCTGTCCTTTTTTTGTTGGGGGGCTATAGTGTTCGATAGATGAAACAGGCTATGAGGCTATTCTAGGAGCCTAGATTTTTTTGTGCGGGCGTGTAGGCGTAACTACATAACCAAACAAAAAATCGTAGCGACAACGAAGAGACCATAGACCGTTTTATATAGCGGATACTATATGTGTTATTTTAGCAAGACCACTACTCCCTGTAAAGCAAGGCTTTCCTGTCCCCTCTCCTTGAGGAGAGGGGACAAAGCAAAAAGCATTTCCTTAAAAAAACAATCGTCTAGCACAAAATGGGAGACTGTTGGTTTTTATGCCTTTAGAACGTCTTCTTTTTCACCAAAGAAGCGTGATAGGCAATATCATCAAACAACAAAAACCAATCATCATAGGCACATAAACTTCATGTATCCACGTTCAGGGACTTACAATACCTATCCACAAAACAACGTTCGCTATGGCGAAAATGTGGCATATAACCGTCCCAACTACGGGGTGACGTCGCCAACGATGCCCTATGTGGCTGGAGCCTCAATCAATTATGGTGAAAACGTCAACTATAATCGTGGCAATTTCGGCATCACCGCTCCAACCGCTCCGAATATCGGCACAACGCCTATCTACTTCGGGGAAGCGACAAACGTGTTTCGTCCGAATTATGGGGTGGTTCCGCCTGCTGCTCCCAATGTGGGGGGGGAAGCCGTCGTTTTTGGAGAAGCCACCAACCCCAACCGTCCGACGTATGGTATTACGGCTCCTGTCTTGCCAGCCCCTCGAACGCAGGTGAATGTTCCGCCTACGGTGCCGAACATCCCTGTTCCGCAGTACAATGTACCCGATCGCCCGATTTACTACCCAACGCCCACCACCTACGATGCAGGCAATTACCCGATGCCTCCTGTGAACAATAACCCGATTACATACTCACCCAACACTTACCCTACTGTGCCGTTACAGCAGAACCTTGACGACTCTGTGCCGAATGTGCCTGTAAACAATAACCCGATCACCTATGCCCCGAATACGTATCCGCAAGTGAATAATACCAGTGCGTTACAGCCTCTTCCTACTGGTGGCGTGGAGCAGTTTAATCCGTATGCCAGATCAATTCCAGCGGAACAGAGCATCCCAAGTACAGCACCTCGTTCGGCGAACTACCCCGATATGAGCCAAGCTCAAGCAACGATGATGCCTAACACAGGAATGCCCAGCAGTTCGTCTACCAGGGAGATCGACGGAATTTTAGGGGATACCAATGCGATTATTGCTCAAGGTAATCAAGTGGCAGCATTTACGGAACAATACACCGCTCAAGAAGAGCAGATGCGTCAACAGCAGGCACTTCAACGCCAACAGCAGTATATTCCGCCTAATTTAACGCAACAATATTACCAGCAATCGCAAGCCATTGCCAGAGGCTCTCAACAGCCTATGCAACCCACTCAACAAACAAGCACCAATGTCGATGGCTCTAAGCTTTCGGGGGATGCTAAAAAAGGCATTGCTCAATATGGCGACGTCATTAAGCGTGAAGCGTCGAAAAACGGGATTCCTCCAAGCTTGCTCGCTGGTTTAATTGAGCAGGAATCTAGGTTTAAAAACCTAAGATCTCCTGTAGGAGCCGCAGGGCTTACCCAACTCATGCCAGGAACGGCTAAAGAACTAGGTGTGACGGATGTAAATAATGCGGAACAAAATATCGCTGGGGGAGCCAAGTACTTAGGGCAGATGTTACGTAAATATAACGGTAACACAACGCTTGCCTTAGCTGCTTATAATGCAGGGCCAGGAGCCGTCGACAAGGCGGGTAAGAATGTACCTCCTTTTAAAGAAACGCAACATTATGTGAAAGTTGTTCAAGCAAATGAAGCCAAGTTCCGCAGTGCAGGCTTCGCCTAGTCCACTAAGAAAGTCCTACAAAGTCGCATAGAACGCTATTCATTCGTGGGATCCATGCAGGATGTAAGAGATAAGCATCCTCTCGCTTGACGACTTGCCCTTGAGCGATTTTTTCATCCAACACGGCTTCCACATGGTTCCATAATTCGGACGAAGGGCAGGCATCTTGTAACGTAGATGCCGTCACGCCTGCTTGCGATAAACGCAAGCCAAATATTAAGAGATTTTCAAACCGTTCGACATCACTCACCGCCTCTTCTTGGGTAATTTCCGCCACCTGCGAAAACGCCGTGTACGTCTTTAAATCGCTTACGACACTGTATCGTGTAGGATGCACATAGCCATGCGCCGAAGGACCAAAAGCGAGAACGTTTTTTTGTTGCCAATACGCCAAATTGTGACGACTTTCAAAGCCTTCTTTCGCAAAGTTAGACGCTTCATATCGATGAAACCCGTGTTCGGCAAGGTAATCCACCGCCCATTCGTAAAAGATCACATGTTCCTCATCCGTGGGTAAGGGATAGTGTTTGGGGGCTTTTTTCGCCAAGGTTTCAAGAGCCGTGCCTGCTTCAAGTTGCAGACCGTACATTGAAATATGTTGAATCGGTAAATCGCACGCCGATTTGACGGTGGCTTGCCAAGACGCCAGTGATTGCGTGGGAATGCCGTACATGAGATCCACACTGATATTCGCTGTTTCTCCCATGAGCTGAGCGATTTGGTGGATGCGTGCCTTCGCCGTTTCAGCGTCATGCCGACGGCTTAGCTTTTTCAATTCGTCATTATTGAGCGATTGCACGCCCACACTAAAGCGATTCACACCCGCTTTTAGGTAATCGGCTAGGGAGCTTTGGGCATCATCGGGGTTGAGTTCAAAGGTGATTTCACAATCCGAAGAAAAGGATTGAAAGGCTTGGATTCCTTGAAGAATCTCTCCCACTTGGGATGCCTTCAATAAACTAGGGGTGCCTCCCCCAAAATAGAGGGTTTGAAGCGATTTTTTTAGAATAACACTCCCTAAGTCAGAAAAGCGAGCATGGATTTCTCGATTTAAAGCGTCAACGTAAGCCGAGATGCCCCCGTTTTTTTCCAGTTCCAAATAAAATTCACAATACACACACCGAGATTTACAAAAGGGTACATGAATATAAAGATGCTCAAGCCCGTGACGGTTTACGGTCATCTAAAAGGGCAAGTCGTCTTCAGTGAGGAAGTCATCGGCGGAAAGGGTGTTCAAGTTCACCGCTGGAGCAGGAGCCACCGCTTGAGCGGTTTGTCCACCGTAGCCACCAGCCGGTAGTGGTGCATCATAAGACGCTGGTGCATACGCAAGTTGTTGAGGAGCAGGAGCATAGCCCTGTTGTTGAACAGGGGCTTGATTGTTATAGCCACCCTGCTGTTGAGATTCAGGTTGCACGTAAGTCGGCAAAGCAGGCAACTGGTGAATCTGTTGAGCGTCCACTTCAAACATCTTTTTGGTGACGCCTTCAGGGGTCGTTACCGCATTGATTTGCAAGCGACCTTCCACATGCAAGACGGCTCCAGCAGGAAGCTTTAATACAGCATCAGACAAACCACGCCAACACAAGACTTTCACCACCATGTTGGGGGTTTCTTGATTACGACGAGGGGGCATGGGAACAGAAAGCTGTAGGATGCTTACGCCGACATTGTTTTGCGTAAAGCGTTTTTCAGGGGCTTGAAGTAAGGTGCCTGATATAGTGATTCGTGCAAATGACATAAAAACATCCTCATACCAATTAAACGATTAAATAGCGTCTGGCGTCTTCGTTGTCGCTCGGGTTCTTGTATGTGCTTATGTACGTCTTTGTACACCTCACCCATCTGCGAGTCTAGGCTCCTAGAATCTACCTATACGCTTTTCAATCGTTTAATTGGCATCAAAGCTAAAAGGGATTAAAGCAAACCTGTCGCCATTTAAGTGATTTTCTAAACAGAACATTCTAAAATGGCGATATTTGGCGACAACGCCATACTTATTCGGCGTGGGCTTCTTCTTGGAAGTTGCCTTCTTCGGCACCGTCTTCTTGACGAGGACGACGAGGAGGACGACCGCCTTCACGGTTGTCACGACCACCACGACCGCCACCACGACCACCACGCATTTCACGAGGTTCACGACCTGTGACAGGCGTCACGATAAAAGGCTTGCTGACATCTAAGTCGTCGTTACGCAAAATAACGACACGAATCAATTCTTCGTTCAAGTTTAAAATAGCGGTTAACGGCTTAATGGAAGCACCTTCGGCTTCAAAGCCTACAACAGCGATCAAGCCTTCACGAGACTTTTGAATTTCATAAGCCAGTTTTTTACGACCCACTTTGTCAATGCGGAAGATTTTGGCATTGTTGTTTTTAAAGTCGCCTTCGACTTTGGCAAGGACGCCATCAAGTCCTTCATTTTCAAAGTTTGATTTAAAAATAAGGAGGGCTTCGTATTTATTGTAATTAGTCAAGGATTGAATCTCCAATTTTACAAGAGTACTATAGTAAGCATACATAACGATGTTAAGACTGTATTCAACAGACTAAAACAAACGAAAGAAAATAACAAGCGTTTTTGCAAGAATGTTACGTTTGCGTGCTTATCTTGTAAAGGAGCAGTTGGAACAAGCGATCGTTTTATACCAATTAAACGATTGAATAGCGTCTGGCGTCTTCGTTGTCGCTACGATTCTCGATGTGCTTATGTACGTCTCTGTACACCTCGCCCATCTGCGAGTCTAGGCTCCTAGAATCCACCTATACGCTATTCAATCGTTTAATTGGTATTAGGACAATTGAAGATCTTCCATGAGCAGTTCAATGGCTCTTGCACCAAGAAAAAGTGATTCGCTTTGTTCAGAACGCTCTAAAATAGCTTGAGCTTTGGGAGCTAAGCGTTTTACGATGGCAATAACATCGGGGTCTTGGGCATCGGAAAAGTCAAGGTTGATATGATTTGGCATGGGGGTTTTTACTCGCTAAGGTTATTGATATTGATACTTAATAAAATAAAGAGATACATTTGCATATACTAGGGGAAGAATGATGAGATATTGTGTCTTCTTCTGTAATTATAAAAACAATCTTAAGGATGAAATTGCCTGTATTTCTCATTTTGTAACTCCTTTGTTACAAAACGACCTTATTTTAGCCTTCTTGAGTAACACGCTTCTTGCTATTTTCCCTCACTAGAACTACGATAGAGAAGTCTCCTTTTCTTTCTGTTGGATGTTTAATTATGCCTATACGATTTATGTCTCATTCAACGTCGCCACCTCTACACCCTAGTCTTCAACGTACGCCACAAAGCCCCTTGGATGGGTCGATTCCAAAGGCGACTTTGTATCGTTCAGGATACTTGACCCGAAACTCCTTACAGAAAATTGTAGATGCCAGTGCCAAAACTATTGCCCAGCTACAATGTGAAGTTGAAAAAAACACTTTTAGTGTTAACTCCCATACACCTTTTTTATTAGACAGGCACGCTGTGTTGTTAAAGCAAAAGAAAAAGCGACTTGAGTCCCTTAAAGTGCAGCATCTTAAACTTTTGCAACTCAAGCCCAAGGCATTTCTTAATGGCTTGGATTTTAAGGGCTTTGATTTGAGATACATTGACCTTTCAGGCGTACGCTTAATCGGCACTGATTTGTCTGATGCCAATCTGCGAGGGGCGAATCTGCAAGGGGCGTTATTAGGCGGAGCCAATTTAACCAATGCCAATCTTATTGACAGTAATTTGAGTGCCAGTGTCTTGTTTGGCGTCAATCTAACGCATGCCAACTTGACTCGTGCCAATTTGAGTAATGCCAATTTGACGAAAGCCAACGTGATGCAAGCGAACTTCACCAATACCAATACCGAAGGAGCCAATTTCACCAAAGTGATTGGTCGTCCTTTGTAGAAAGCTCTACTTTAGTCCTTTAAATGGTATTAGAATTGGTATAAAGACGGCTATACAGATTCCCAAAAAGATCTCCAGCATTTTTTATAGCATTTAATCTTTGTAGATGGTATAACGCTATTATGGGGAATGTTTTTCCTCACAATAGGCTCCTATTTTGAAAAGCGATCTGTAAAGATATGTAACCTTTTACAAAGCTTCCACCTTTTTATAGCAGGGTTTCATATTTAGATCGTTTTTTAGAAGTATATAATAAGGATTCACACACTCAGATTTCCCTTCTCTTTGCACGACGTCCGTAAAATGTTTATGAAGCCTCGCATTTAGTGTGTTCTATTAAGTTCTAAAATGACTCCTGCACAATAACTCCATATAAGGACAGCTCCCTTGACCACAATTCAGCACCTTCCTGCCAAAGAACTCGCCACTTGGGTAAACGCCCACCAAGCGGATGCCTATGAGTTGTGGCAGAAAAAACGCTTGGTCACCCCACTTCATGTGACTTTTGACACGCCCCTTCCTCTTGAAAGTGGCGATGTTTTACCTGCTTTTGAGATCCGCATGGAACTTTACGGCGTCATCAATCCACAAAGAGACAATGTCATTTTGGTCTGCCACGCCTTAACAGGCGATGCCCACTTGGCAGGACGCCACCACCACGACGACAAAAAAGCAGGCTGGTGGGATGATCTCGTCGGTGAAGGGAAGGCGTTTAATCCCCAAACCCACGCCATTCTTTGTACCCATGTACTCGGTGGATGCAACGGTTCCACCGGTCCTGAATCTGTGAATCCCGAGACCCAAAACGCCTACCACACCAGATTTCCGCCGATTACCATTGCCGATATGATCAACGCCCAACATGCCGTCATGCAAGCCCTAGAAGTTTCACAATGGCATGCGGTCGTCGGCGGTTCAATGGGAGGTTTTCAAGCCCTTGAATGGGGCATTCGTTACCCCAATGCCCTGAAAAAACTGGTGATTGTCGCCAGTGGAGCTTGTTATAGCACGCAAGGCATCGCCTTTAATGCCGTGGGTCGTCATGCCATTATGCACGATCCGCAATGGAAGCAAGGCTTGTATCAAGCTCACGGCACGGAACCGAGACAAGGGCTTGCCACCGCTCGCATGCTGGCTCATATTACCTATGTGAGTGAAGATAGTTTGGATCAAAAATTTGGACGCTCTTTAATTGAAGGGCAATCTATTTTGCCTACTCAAGCCCCAGAAGCAGGAACGCCCTTTCAGCCTGAGTTTCAAGTCGAATCGTATTTGGACTATCAGGGGCAACAGTTTGTCAATCGCTTTGACGCCAATAGCTACCTGTATTTAAGTAAGGCCCTTGATGCCTTTGATGTGGTGGAATCGTGGGGTAAGGGAGATCTTAAAACAGCGATGGCTCGAATTGAAGCCGACTGCTTCTTTGTGGCGTACGACACCGACGGACTCTTCCCCCCGAAAGAAACGAAACGCTTGGTGGATACCCTACTTGCCCTCAAGAAAACCCCTTCCGCCGTGACCCTTTCAACGCCTTGGGGGCATGACGCTTTTTTGATTGACACCGAGATATTAAATGACACGATCTCCCCTTTTTTGTATGACGCTTCGCCTGAAGGATCTAAGCAGGCGACTACGTCTACGGTTCTTCGTGATGACCTTGTCCCCTTGCTCAGTTTGGTGAAGCCCCAAGATTCTGTGCTTGACTTAGGTTGTGGAGCTGGGGATTTACTCGCTATTTTAAAAGCTCAAGGGACTCATCCCCTGTTGTTGGGGGTCGAGCAGAAGGAAGCGTCTGTGAAAGAGGCGTTGAGCAAGGGTTTGCCTGTTTTACAAGGCGATATGCTTCACACGCTAAAGCAGTTGCCTGACGAAGCCTTTGATGTGGCGGTACTTCACTTGGCGTTGCAATCGGTGCAGGATCCTTACAATGTACTCAAAGAAATGAAGCGAGTCGCCACTCGTTGTGTGATTGGCTTTCCAAACTTTGGCTTTTTGCCGATTCGCTTACAGCTTTTATTACGTGGACGCATGCCGAATTCGTCTGCTTTGCCTTACATGTGGTACGACACACCGAACATTCACTTGTTTACACTTAAAGATTTCACCACACTTTCAGAAGAGCTGGGCTTTCAGCAGGCTCGGCGGGTGTATCGCTTTGGGGACAGGTGGCATGCCTGCCCTCGTCAGGCGTGGGGCGTCAATTGGCGAGCCTCTTATGCGATTTACGAGTTAGTGTAAAACCGCTGTTTCGGCTTGCTTAGTCACATATCGCTTATGGCACCACGCCAAAACAGCGATGCTTAGCGGAATGCTCACCACTAACAAGGCGTGATTGAGATCCATGGTGAATTGAGCATTGTCTAGGCTCCATACATAAGGGATGTATATAGGTGTGTCCCAAGGACTTTGCTGATAGACCTGACCCGCACTTATATACAAACAACGAGACAATAGAAATGCCCATACTTCTATTCCCAAAAGCCATACCAAGCTTAGATATTTAGTTATTTTATACACAAACTGCCTCGTCCAGCCTAAATCTCGGTATAAAAACCACGCATTTGTAAAGAAAATGATTTGAATCAATGAAATAAAAGGAACATAAAGAAGAGGTGTAAATAAAACATGTAAAATACAATCTAGCAAAAAAAATGAAACTACTCCAACTACAGATTCTAATAGCAGGTCATCAAAACGATGATATTGAATAATTTGCGTTGCTAAATTAAGCAAAAGCAAAGCGATTAAACACCACTTGTTTAATCGCATACGACTTAATATCAGGTAGTGCAAGCCGATAAAGCTTATAATGCCTAGCACAAAAAAGAATGAAGGATTAAATCTTGGCTGTGTTGCATAGTTGTACTTCTTTTATTCTCATAGGTCTATTCTAAAATCCCTTTGGGATAAGTGGACTTACCCTTCAAAATACTTTCAGCTTTTTTGGGAACATCCTTGACACTTATCTTACCATTTTTTAAGTCATCGCCCTGCTTGAGACGCTTCTTCCGTTGTTTGACGTTGGATGTATCGCTTATGGCACCAAGCCAAAACAGCAATGCTTAACGGAATACTCACCACTAACAAGGCGTGATTGAGATCTAGTCTAAATTGGGCATTGTCTAGGCTCCACACGTAAGGGATGGCTTTATAGGTGTCAGAATCGACAGAAGCATCCGCACGTAACACAGGGTAAGCCGTCAAAAGAGGCACTTGAATGCCTAAAAACCAACGTAATAAAAGATATTGAGAGACTTTTTTCCAAAAGTCTTTGAGCGTGGCTTCATTTCTATATTTAAACCAAGCTCTCGTCACAAAGGCAATTTGACCCCCCACCATAAGTAGTAAAATGTAATTCATAGAATAGGTAAAAGGCACATAAATAATCATTAACAGAACAAGTAAAAGACCTAAAATATTTTGTATTATTTTACCCATCATCCCCATATTTTCAAAATGTAAATTACCTAGACTGCCTCCAATGAGAGGAATGAGAGACTCAGAATCAAGCCAAAGAAAACTTACCAAAATAAGCATCACCCATAATGCAAGTTTTATTTTTTTCGGTATTTTAAAATAAAATAAGTGAGTGGCAAGGAAGATAAATGCCCCTATATAGCTCCAATCAATGTCTCTCATTTCCTTTTTCCTTCAAAACTTAATATAATTTTCTAAAATCCCTTTGGGATAAGTTGACTTTCCTTTTAAAATGCTTTCTGCTTTTTTAGGAAATTCTTTGACACTTATCTTACCATTTTTTAAGTCATCGCCCAACTTATACGCTTGAACAGAAAGATCAAAATCCTGCTTACTACCGACTGAACCTCCTTTAATAGGATCTATATACTCGTGTACATAGTTCGCCGTTCCTGATGCCCATTGTCCCCAAGGTTCTCCTCCTTGCTTATAACCCATTCCAACATAGCCCCAAAAGTGGTTAGAAATCTGAGTGCTGGATTTATCGTTGTATCGTGGATCAATGCCTGTTGTGCCGATTTTAGGTTGCTCTTGCGTTTGCTCTTGCTTGCCTTTGAGTCCTCGTACATGTTCATCAAAAGCAGGTGAAGCCCCTTCAGGGATCATGGCATCGTTCATGGTTTTCATAAACTGATCGGGGTCATTCGTTTGAGCCGCTGCCACTTGAGCCGCTTCTTTCAAAATACGAGGTTGATCATTCGGAAAGTTTCGTTGCCCTCGTTCGACTGATTTTCTCACCCATGACACATTTTCCTTGTGTTCTTTAGCAGAAGGGGCTTTACTTTGTTTTGAGTCCCCACCGCCAGAAGACCCCTTGCCACTATTTTTATTGCGATTAAGATCCACATGAACTCCGTTAATCGTTACCCAGTTTTCATTTGCCATAAGATTCACTCCTTTTTTTGTGTGCATCATTTATACACCTTTGTTTATGATGACAAAAGTTTAAAGGATTGAACAGCTCATAAAACACACTATTTTTTATCGGCAGGCGTGGCAAGTGCCTCGCAAGACCAGCTCTTCGATAAAGGGTAAATCGCCTTTTTTGGCATCCCCCAATAAGGTCGACAAATCCACCGCCACCTCATAACATTCCACCCGATGACACAAGCTACACACAAAATGCGGATGATGCGTATGCACCGAATGCGGATGCCCCACCTCGCAATGCACGGCTTCACACGCCTGAGACGGATCTTCCAACACATGCGGATTCAAAGTAAACCGCCAGACATTGTCCCCAAAATGGTGACGCAAACACACGTTCATTTCCACCAAATACATCAAATTACGATACAAGGTCGCTCGGTCAAAGCCCTTGTCTTCTAAGGCTTGCACGACATCCGCCAAGCTAAGAGGCGTCTTGCTATTTAAAATCGCCGTTAAAACCTCGACACGAGAAGCGGTCGATCTTAAATCCAAGGCGTGCAAAATGCCTTTTGCCGTGAGTGTTGAAGGCAAGGTGGCGTCTGTCGCGGGGGAAGCAAAATCAAGCGTCGTCTTCACAGATTAGGCTCCCATCCACACGCTGGGGTCTAAGTCCTTCAAGTAGCTGGTGACTTGATCTTCCACAGAAGGCGTGCCTGACTTCTTCGCTTTTTCAGCCAGCTTGGCGATGCGTGCGGCGTCTCGCTTGTCTTTTTCAAACTGCTTAAACGCTGCCATCGCCCCATTTTTTAAAGATTGCACATCGTTATAACGCAATTCACGATGCTCCCCTGGTTTTAGACCAGACAACTGAAACGCCCCAATCGCAATACGCTTGAGTGCCACAACATCGTAACCGCAGGCTTCAAACATGCGTCGCACTTGGCGATACATGCCCGAATTCAGGCTTACGCCCCAAATCGTGGGCTTCACCATAAAGACTTCCACCGCTTGAGCCAACTGCTTTTCGCCTTCAAGGGAAAGTCCTTCTAAGAAGCGTTGTGCCAATCGTTCAGGGTTTTCCACCGCACGATCCAGCTCCACCCGATACACTTTGGTTAAGTGATATTTTGGATGCGTCAACAAGTTCACCATGTCGCCGTCATTGGTCAGCAATAACAAGCCTGTGCTGTTGCGATCCAAGCGACCGATGGGCTTCAAGCCTTTTAAGTCTTCAGGCAACACGTCGTAAATCGTGCGACGCCCCCGTTCGTCAGACCGTGTGGTGATGCAGTCCTTGGGCTTGTTCATCACAATGGTGCGAATGCGTTGCTGGGTTTTGATCAACTCGCCTTTGACTTCAATGCGGACGCTCTGGGGCTTTTCAATCAGCAAGCCCAATTCCGTAACTTTTTTGCCGTTCAGCGTGACTTTGCCTGCTTCAATTAGCGCGTCGGCTTGGCGACGGGAATAGGTCGAGAAGTTGGCAATCAGCTTGTTGAGCCGTGTGCCTTCTTGGGCGACGACTTCATCAGGGCGTTTGGACGTTCGTAAGGGTTTAGAAGGGGGGCTTGCCTTTTTAGACGCAGACCCTCGTTCCGCTTCAAACGTGCTGGATTGAGCCTTTTCAGATTTAGACTTCACTCGTTTGGCGGGCTTCATAAACTGGCTAAATTGATGCGTCTTTTTGTCGGTGGCGTCGCTGGATTTTTCGCTTTTGGCGGATTTCGACGTTTTTGAAGAGGCTTCGGCTTTGCCTGCTTTGGAGGCGGACTTTTTACGTTCTTCAGCGATAATGGCGTCCCAGTTGAGGGGGTCGCCTTTTTTCGCTTTGCTGCGAACTTTTTTGGCGGTGGTGCGTTCTTGCAAGGGCAGAACATCGTGGGTGAAGGCGGATCGTTGTTTCGTGGACATAGTTAAGAACCTTGAGGGTTAGGCTGATTCACATCAGTCTGTAATGAAAGTCAAACCAATTGTATAGTAAGCACGTTTGCTCCGCAAGACTTTGTTTCCCTTGAATCTTCATCCGACTTGAACTTTCGCAGAGCTTTCTATAACAAGCCTTTCACTTCACTTGTAACGATGTGATGAGATTTTACTTGGCATTGCATTATGTTTAGCATAGACTAATGGACTAAGTGCTGCGTTGTGTTTCTTCTTTTGAAAAAATACTTCACACGCTTTTTATTTACGGTGTTTCAAGTGATTGACGCACCACCTTTTACGATTCGGAGGATTCCCCTACCATGGCAAAAAAAGTCACAGGTAAAATCAAACTCCAGCTTCCTGCTGGTAAAGCGAACCCTTCACCTCCTGTTGGTCCTGCTCTAGGTCAACATGGTGTGAACATCATGGGTTTTTGTAAAGAATATAACGCCAGAACGGCGGATCGTGTTGGGGATATTATCCCTGTTGAAATCACGGTTTATGAAGATCGCTCTTTTGAGTTCGAACTCAAAACGCCCCCTACAAGCTTTTTGATTAAAAAAGCCGCAGGCGTCGCAAAAGCATCGTCAAACCCATTACAACCTGTTGGAAGCATTACTTTAGCTCAAGCTAAAGAAATTGCCGCCACAAAAATGGGTGATTTAAACGCCAATGACCTTGAAGCAGCGACTATGCAAGTGCGTGGATCCGCTCGTTCAATGGGCATTACCGTCATTGATTAGTGAATTTTATTGAAAACGCCCTAAGTGTTTTTAGTAAATTTCAAACGATATTACATAATTTAAGTAAAGGAGTAGCACGCCATGGCTACGAAAAAAACAAAACGCCAAGCGAAAATGGATGAAATCCTCTCAGGCGTTCAACAACCTACCTCGCTTAATGAGGGAGTGGCAACACTTCAGTCTGTACTGAAGGAAGTCAGTAAGTACAATGAATCTGTCGAACTCCACGTTCGCTTAGGCATTAACATGAAACATGCGGATCAACAAGTCCGTACCACCGTTGTTTTACCTGAAGGTACAGGTAAAGTTGTGCGTGTGGCTGTTATTGCCAAAGGCGAAAAAGTCAGCGAAGCCAAAGAAGCGGGTGCTGATTTTTATGGTTCTGAAGAATTGTTGGAACGCATTCAAAAAGAAAACTTTTTTGACTTTGATGTGTTGATCGCCACCCCAGATATGATGGCTCAAGTAGGTCGTATCGGTCGTGTTTTAGGGCCTAAAGGCTTAATGCCTAACCCTAAGAGCGGAACCGTTACCGCTAACATCAAAGACGCTGTACTCGCCGTTAAATCAGGACGTGTTGAAATTCGCCCTGACAAACAAGGTGTGGTTCACGTCGGTGTGGGCAAGCGTGATTTTACGCAGGCTCAACTCGTTAACAACATGTTGACCTTGTACGATACAATTGTTCGTGCAAAACCTGCTGCGGCGAAAGGCACTTACATTAAGTCCGTGTACTTAACATCTACACAAGGCCCTAGCTTGAAGATTGATGCTGCTTTAATTGCAGCTGAAGCCAAAGCGGTCGCAGGCTAAAGAAATAAGTATGCGTTGCCTTATTAAGCCTAACGCCTGCTTGATTCTTATATTTTAGCGAAAGGAGGCTTCTTTTTTAAAAAGCCTCCTTTTGTATTAATCCTTCAATTTAAGGAAATCCCCATGACCACGACAGCCTCTAACATCACCTAT
>JBILSS010000108.1:0-7817 GCA_044371965.1 Vampirovibrionales bacterium | reverse complement strand
AGCTGGTGTTTCGTCAAGCATCTCAAGGCATTGTCTTAAACCAAGAAGCACTTGAAATGAAAGGCTCTGCGTTGAATCCGTCTTCGCAGTACAAGGCTCATTTGACGCTGTAGAACGCTTTTCGAGAGTGGCTTACGCTAAAACGTGATGCAATAACTCAATCACCAAGCCTTGAAAGCGAAGCCCCACTGTGCTATTGGTTGCCATTGCCATGACTTCTTCATGGTTTAAATCCTTGCCCTGCATCCCAGCGGCTAAATTTGAAATGCAAGAAATCGCCGCAATTCGCATGCCTGCATGCCGAGCCGCCAAGACTTCCGACACTGTGGACATCCCCACCGCAGAAGCCCCCATACCTGTCATCATTTTTATTTCGGCAGGCGTTTCATAAGCAGGACCCGTCACGCCTGCATAAACGCCTTCAAACAATTTAAAACCTTGTTCTTGAGCATAATTCATCGCCACGTCTTTAAGCTCCTTGCAAAAAGGAGACGTCATATCAAAGAAGCGAGGTCCTAAAAAATCGGGGTTTCTTCCAATAAGAGGACTTGTGCCTGTGAGGTTAAGCTGATCATCAATCCACATCAAAGCCCCAGGGTAAAAGTCTTTTTGCATGCCTCCTGCCGCGTTAGAAAGAATCACGGTTTCAGCCCCGCAATAGCTCAAGGCTTGTAGGGGAAAGACGACGTCTTGCATCGAATAACCTTCGTAATAGTGAAAGCGTCCCTTCATTAGGGCAATGGTGGCAGGTTCTGGCACGCCTTTTAAGGTGGCTAAAATCAATTCCCCTGCGTGACCTTCAACGGTCGAAATCGGGAAATGGGGAATCTGCTGGTAAGGGATGCGTTCTTGAACGTCAAAGGCTTCGTTTTCAGCCAAAGCCCCCAAGCCTGAACCCAAAATAACCACCGCTTTTAAAGGACTTCTGAGTTTGGGAACCAAAAAGCGACGCACTTCTTTAATGCGGTTGTGTAAATCTTCCACCGTATTTAATACATGAAATGAAGGAGTCATAAGCAAGTGACCTTATTGTAAACTAAAAATATAAATCATTTGTAACAAACGATTAAAGTTTATACCATAATAGTACGAACATAAACATGTACACAAAAAAGCCCCTTCAAAAAAGGCTTATCTTATTCTAACGCAAGTAAATGGAAGTGATGATTGTTATGTCAAACAAACAGATTTGGTCCCGCTGGTATGAAAAAGACAAAGAAGTGTTGGCATTGGTCACAAGCTTAAAACGCATGAACCAATGGCAAGTCGAAGCCTATTCTAAAGTCATTATTCACCAAACCAGTGAAATGCAACTTAAGAACAAAGAAAGCTTTATGTTGCAACATGGTAGCGACAAACACCTTTCCTTGTTGAAATCGATGGGTCGTAAACGTTGGTACGACAAAAACAAGTATGCGTATCGTGGTTTTAACGCCTTGTACTTAATGGACGATCACGCCCGTCGTGAAATAGCGACCCTATTAAACGACAGCACCGCCTTATTACACACCTACATGGGTCGTTGTGAATCTTACGGTTTAGAGCCTAATGGCGTTGTATTTGAACAGCTTTTATTGATGTGGGTGACGGAAAGTGAGCAAGACGCTTACGACTACGTCGACAAGCTTGAAGTAGAAGGTCGTTTGACTGTTTTACCAAGTGCCACTTAAACGATTATTCAGATTCCCAAAATTTAATTCCCCAGGAACGATTCTACAATCGTTCCATTTTTTTGTCTTTTATAGGAAAGCTCTGCGAAAGCTTTTTACGGGAGGGAGATTGCCACACTACGCTCGCAATGACGGTGTATAGTATTTTAAATAATTTCCCCTACAGTGTCTATACTTTGTCGCTACGATTATTTTGTTCAGTCATGTAGGTCTATCTACACTTCTTCACAAAATAATCTAGGCTCCTCGTCTAGCCTACTGTATGGAAAACTCTTTAAAACACTATATTTTTCGAGTTTCGCAGAGCCTTGTAAAAAAAGCTTGACAAAGTCTTCGTCAATCGCTAGACTAAAGAACCACTCTGCTACACACATAACAAATGGAGCCTCCCGTTTTGATGAATATCTCGCCTTATGTCCCCAAAGCCCTTACCCTTAGAAATGGGGGCGAAACAAGCCAAGCTCAACCCTCTTCCCCTCTTGCCAATACGGCACAAGTCCCCACTGTTCAAATCACCCCCCAATGGCAGGATTCTAAAGCCTTTCGTGTGGCAGGTAGTACCGCTTTACTCGCTGGGTTTGGGGCTTTAGGAGGCATAGTCGCTCATGCTCTAAAGGAAAGCCCTACAGGGTTTGGGTCTGCCGTCAATACAGCCAAGCAAGCCCTTCAAGAAAACAAATCCCTTCGGAATTATGCGATTCTCGGCACCGCCATCGGAGCAGGCATCGGTTTGTTATGGGGAGCCTTACGAGGTACCAACATGAAAAGTCCCGAAGCGTTGGCTCGTGAACGTTACGAAAAAGACCAGCGTGTGCAGTTGCTCAACACAGGGGACGCTCACCACTACCAAGCCGTGCCTGTTTTGAGTGCTGGCGTTCATGCGGACGGTCAAATGAATACGCCGTATTTTGTGAGAAACGAGCCTGTGGAAATCTACAATCACCGTGATTCAGGGGATTTTTTCACCAATATGCTGTTGTGGAATATGATGAGCAATAACGGTCGTTCTTATGAAACGCACCATTACCATTATAATGAAGGCAACCGTGACTCGCCTCGTTCATGGGGAAGCTCTCGTCCGTCGTCGTCTCGCCCTAATCAGTTTAGGACGTCTGGCACGACCTCGTCGAGCAGTCGCCCCAGCCCTTCAGGAATGAAGTCTAGCGGTCGTGGATTTGGAAGTTCTAACTTAGGCTCGTCTCGTTCATCGTCGTCTCGCAGTAGTTCTCGTAAGTAAGGGTGTTTGCAGAGGTTTCTATAGGTGATTCATTAACTTTTGTAAAAATTAAAAAACAATTATAATTTTCTTTCCTTTATTAGAGTGTTCGTTCTTCTGTTCACTTCAAACCTAAAGGATTGCCATTGATGATTTCCAAAGTTGCTTCTAAGCCTGCTTCTACACCCTCTTCGTCAAGCCGTACGAGTCCAACCAAAAATTCAGACAAACCGTTGCCTAGCTCAAGCCTTCCTTTAAAAGAAAACAAAGAAGATAGTAGACGTTTGCTACTGGCGTTAGAAGCTTCGGCACGAAAGAAGATGCTAAAAGTTTTGCTAAAGTCCCAAAAGAGCCTGTTGTCGTCGCACAAGCGGTAGAATTGGGAGATGTCGTTGCTCCTACTGGGGATGTAACAATTACTGGAAATAATAATGAAGTCAATACAGGTAATGTTATTAATTTAAACCCAGTTCAAAGAACAAGTGTTAACTCGACTAACCTAAGTGCTAATATAAAAATCAGTTTTAGTAATCGTGGCTTAGAATATACTGGATTAAAAATAAACTACACTTCGAGTTCTAATCAACAAGCCGAATCAACCAACAATGATCAAACAAACAAAAACGATGTCGCTGTTGGTTTTGAAATTGACTACACTCGAAAAGACGTGCCTGATGCTCCTAAAGTAGAAGGTCGTTCACGAGACGGTAGAGAAGCTATACGTTCCACGGAAAGAGGAGGCACCTTAAAATTCGTTTTTGATGAACCCTTAAACCCAGGAGATTCTGTCATTGAATTAGTTGTAAATAAGGGTGAAAAAACTGCAGCTGCTAAAATTAAGAGTTCTGACGGCATGGAATTTATTCAAACTGCCAGTATTCGCTCATAATCTTCAAAGGAATCTAATATAATGGGAACATCTGATACAACTGGAACAGAACTACGATTTGGTATCAATGCCACATGGGGGGGGGTCAAAAAAGCCAACCATGCGTGCGAATGTAAGTGTTCAGACACCAAACGTTGGCTTAGAAATAGAATACAATTTTACCGATAAGGAAAAACCTAAAAAACCTTTACCAATTATGGGTTTAGACAGATCAGGTAACCATTTCATCTTTGCGGAAGAAGGTGATAATCCTTATCGATTTGCTTTAACAGACGACAATAGAGTTGATCCTAAAGACCCTAAAGACCCTAAATCAGTCGCAAGAGCTGAAAAACAGAAAGTTCGCTTTTGGAAGTACAAAGACGGTCAACAAATGCCTCCACCCAAAGACAGCGATCCGTTTAAGAATCCTGATATGTATGAAGAATATCGCGGTGAAGAAATCAAATAAGGCAGACAGTCTGTTTTCATGTATAATAGAGCCAACTTATTAATCCGTAAGTAAAGCCTATCAGCCCCATGAATTTACAGCCCGAAAGTATTGAAAGTCCTGAAGAAAATGCCGTCTTGTTTCCCCAAACACGACGCTTCTTGAGCTGGTGCCTAGAACCCCTAAGAGGCATCCTTGAAACGGTCGGCTTTGCGACTATCGACGGCAAGCGGATGCTCCACTTCATGGGCAAAGGACATTGGGGCATGCGTCACATTTTCGATCGCCTCGCCTTTGTGGGGCTTGACACCATGCCCATGGCATTATTACTCACAGGAACACTCGGTTCCGTGCTTTCCATGCAAGTGGCACCTGATATGGCAGAGCAAGGCGGTTCCGCCTTTGTAGGGGGACTCGTGGCGGTGGCGATGGTGCGTGAACTCGGCCCTGTGATGACAGGCTTTGCGGTGATTGCTATGGCAGGCTCCGCCTTTGCCGCTGAAATTACGGTGATGAAAAGCAATAACCAGCTCGATGCCCTAAAAGTCTTACATGTGGATGTCGTGCGTTACTTGATGATTCCTCGTGTACTCGCCACCATGATTGCCTTGCCCTTTTTAACACTGATTGGCACGACCCTTGGCATTCTAGGGGGGATGTACACGGCTCATATGATTGCGGGCATTCCCTTTACAGCTTACTTGGATTCCGTGCGTACCTTTATTGAAATGCGAGACATTGGCGTGATGTTTATTAAGTCGCTGATTTTTGCAGGCATGATTGGCTTACTCTGTTGTAGCGTGGGCTTCACTTCAAGCCGTTCGAGCAATGAATCCGCCAAATCCGTCACCAAAGCCGTCGTATGGAGCTTTATCACCATGGCGTTTTTGGATTATCTCATCACCACACTATTTTATTAGGGGGCTATCTTCAAAAAGTCTGTAACAATTTAGGAAAAACGTCTTTACACAGGGTTTTTAAGGTATAATAAGCTTGTCGACTCGATGCAATCTAAACACTCAAAAGGACAACCCCCTCCCATGATGGCAAAAAATAGCACCCCTGTTGAAGCCGCCGTTGATTTAAGCGGTGCCGATTACGAAGCACGCAAGCAAGCTTTGGCGTTTACCTTAGACAAAATCGAAAAAGATTTCGGTAAAGGCTCTATTATGCGATTGGGCGAGCGTCCCAACGTGAACATTGACGTCATCCCCACAGGAGCCTTGTCGCTAGACTTGGCTCTCGGGGTGGGCGGTATTCCTCGTGGACGCATCGTGGAAATCTACGGACCTGAATCCAGCGGTAAAACCACGTTGACCTTGAACTTGATCGCTCAAGCCCAAAAAAAAGGAGGCATCGCCGCCTTTGTGGATGCTGAGCATGCTTTAGATCCCGTTTACGCTAGAAAATTAGGCGTCAATATCGATGAATTGCTTATTTCACAACCCGATACAGGCGAGCAAGCCCTTGAAATCACCGAGCAATTGGTACGTTCAGGTGCGATCGATGTAGTCGTTGTCGATTCAGTGGCGGCACTTGTGCCGAAAGCGGAAATTGAAGGCGATATGGGGGATGCTCATATGGGCTTACAAGCTCGTTTGATGTCTCAAGCTTTGCGTAAATTAACCGCCGTTGTTGGCAAAACACGCACCACGGTTATCTTCATTAACCAGTTACGTCAAAAAATCGGCGTTTACATGGGCAATCCTGAAACCACCACAGGCGGTAATGCCTTGAAGTTTTACTGTTCCTTGCGTATGGATATTCGTCGTATTGAAATCTTGAAAAAAGACGGCGTCGAATACGGCAACCGTGTGAAATGTAAGATCGTCAAAAACAAGGTGGCTCCTCCGTTTCGTATCGCTGAATTTGATATTTTGTATGGCAAGGGCATCAGTGTGGAAGGTTCTGTGATTGATGTCGCCACAGAAATGGGCATCGTCAAAAAGTCAGGCACTTGGTTCAGTTACGGCGAAACCCGTTTGGGGCAAGGACGTGAAAAGGCTCGGGATTTCATTATTGAAAACCCTGATATGATGGCAGAAATTGATCAAAAGGTGCGTGAACGCATCCAGGCGGATCGTAACGCTTTAGATGCCGTTGATGTCATTGGTTCATCTGCCAATGATACTGAAATGGCTGAATCTGATTTGTTGCCATTAGGCTAATTTTGATGGATACTTCTACTTCAAAAGCCATTGTAGAAAATCTACAACGCCTCTTTTCTAATGAAGCAGAAGATCTCTATACACGTTTTAATCAAGCCCGAAACTGGTTCAATGCGAACGTTTCGGGCTTTGAGATTTATTTAGAAGATGAGTGGGACGTTTACGAAGAAGGTCAAACCTGGTTTGATTATAATTTGCGAAGCCTACAAAGCAAAGATGAATTACCTCCACTCGCCAGCGACGTCTATTTGAATCATCGGGATGAAAAAGGCGTTTGGCACTTGGGGGACTATCAGTCGTCTCACTTACGTTTGCAAGATTGGGGACGCATCCAGCACTTTTTAGAAACCCACTGTGACCCTCGCTAATAGAGTGTCCTTGCCTTTTCGCCCTAGCTTGTCTACAATAGAGTAACGTCGTTATAAGGATGCCCCCTCTATGTCTTACCTCATCATGTTGTTTCTCATCAGCCTCTTGGTCATTCTGCACGAAGTCGGGCATATGGTGGTAGCACAACGATGCGGCGTCAAAGTCGAACGCTTTGGCTTAGGACTTCCCTTCGGACCCACCTTGTTTGAAAAAGAATGGAAGGGCATCAAGTGGTGCTTGCATATTCTACCCCTCGGCGGATACGTCAGCTTCCCCGATGACAATGAAGACAGCGATGTTCCCCCCGACTCGCCCCAGCGTTTTGAAAATCAGCCCTTGCTCAACCAAGCCGCCATTGCCATGGCTGGTATTACCGTGAATGCTGTGATTGCCATCGTTTTGATGTTTGCGGTACTCGGCATATGGGGAGCCATTCAATCACAGTTACAAATTACAGGGTTTGCCCCTGTGTTAAGCGAAAAAGAAGCGGTTAAAAATCCTAGCACCTTGGGACGCTTAGCCTTTTACGATCACGGCAAACGCCTTTACTTAGACGCCACAACGCCGATTGAAACCGCCGTTTTATTTCGAGGCTTCCTCGCTCACAATATCGACCAACGCCTTGATGTCGCTCCTGTCGACAACCCTAAACGTGTCTTATTCACCTATGAAACCTCGCCTGCTCAAGCCGTAGGTTTACAAGTGGGAGATGTTTTATTGGATGCGAGTTCTTCAAAAGGGATTCAATCCAGCTTAGAAGGCTTTTATAGTGAGCCTACTCAAGCCTTGCCTGCCTTTTTAGCACAATGCCAAACGGGCGATGCCCTAACCTTTCAGGTCGCTGAAGGGGATTTAACAGACACGCCCCAGTTGGCAAAAACAGCGACTCGCCAAGTGACATTCCCCTTAAGTGATTCTCGTAAACTAGGGATTTATCTAGGCATGGTGCAAGAAAAGGTGCCTGTGGGTCTGGCAACGAATCTGCGTTTAACAGCGTCTGTTTTAACGAACATGGTGGTGCAAAACTTTGTTGGATTGGGCAAGCTTTTCACGGGTCAAATTTCGCCTGATATGC
>JBILSS010000009.1:0-26073 GCA_044371965.1 Vampirovibrionales bacterium | reverse complement strand
GGCTTGCCGATGTGCTAGCGGATTCTCTGCCAGCGAGCTTGCCGACGCATATTGCGGTGAAAGCCCCTGTTTTCCCTTTTATTAAGTTTCGTGAAAGCGACCCGATGCTCGGCCCAGAAATGCGTTCCACAGGCGAAGTTATGGGAGTCGACGACAACTTTGCCTTGGCTTACGCCAAAGCCTTACAGGGTGCAGGTATTCAATTGCCGTTGAGTGGACAAATCTTTTTGAGTGTGAATAATTACGACAAGCCCTATGCGGTGGAAGTGGCTCGGCGTTTTCAGTCGATCGGTTTTAATTTGATTTCGACGCAAGGCACGGCTCACTTTTTGAGTGAGCAAGGCATCCCCTGCTTCCCGATTCGTAAACGGCATGAGGGTTCGCCGAATGCCCAAACCTTGATTGAATCAGGCGATATTCAGCTGGTGATCAACACCCCCTCAGGCGATGAAGGCTTGTTGGATGATAGCTATATTCGTAAATCCGCCGTCATTCACAACACGCCCATGACGACCACGCTCACAGGGGCTATGGCAATGGCAGAAGCGATTGAGGCGCTTAAAACGCAGTCTTACAAAGTACGTTCTTTGCAAACCTTATTTGCATAATTCACAAAATAAACGTATACTTAAATAATAAGCGTTATTTTAAAAATTGAGAGGGGACTACCATGTCAAAATCGTTTTATATTACCCTAGCATTACTCGTTGTAACGGCGTTAGGAGCGGTGATTATTCCTAGTTATGCCCACCAAAAGTTGCCCACTCAATACAAAAGTGATTCGTTGTGTGACACGGTCTTACTTGAGTTTTATTGGGAAAAATGCAGTGCCTGCCGTAACATTGCTCCCTTTGTGGATCAAGTGGAAACGAACTTGAAATCCAAAGGCTTGAAAGTTAAACGCATTAACATTTACGAAGGCGACAATATGAAAATGGCGAAAGCCTTTAAAGTCAACGCAGTCCCTGCGTTCTTCTTATTTGGAGGCAATCAAAAAACGATTGAAACCCTGCCGATTGGTAGTGTTTCAGGGGCTAATTTAGAAAACAAAATCGACACTGCCATTTCTAAATACAGAGCCTCTAAAAAATGTAGCTAACCTTGGAGCCTCTGCGAAAGAGAAAACCGTCATCCTGATTGAAACGAAGGATCTCCCTAGCCCTTGCGGTTTCCATTTTGGGGGATGTTTCGCTGTGCTCAACATGACGTTTTATCTTTTTGTGACTTTCGCAGAGCTTTCTATAATGTTACATATAATACATCTGTTTGATGCCCCTTAAACTTTTTCAGAAAATAGACGATACTTCACCAAAGCCATTTTAGCAAGTGTAGAGGTATCATGTCCATGTTTTCAAATAAAGCATTTCGTCGTTACAAAGAATCAGCCTTTACGCTGATTGAATTGGTGGTTTCTATCGGCGTCGTGGGCTTCGTGATTTTGCCTCTTTTATTGACGTCGACCACGATTATCACCAAAGGCTTGGTGGATTCAGCGTCGCACACCAAATCAAATTTTCAATTAAGCGAAATGTTTAACCAAATGGGCTTGGTCTTCGACTCGAGTTCCACCATGGTTCGCCCTGACAACTTTGAGACTTGGGATCCTCGTCGAGAGTTTCAAATGACCTATTATAACGTCAACCGTGGCGTGGCGGAAAAAGTGGGCTACCGACTCTTTAATGTGGGCGGTACCGTCACAGGGTCAGGATTTGCTTCAACCACCACAGGGGGAAGATGGTATCTTCAAAAATTATTAGACAACGGCTTAGCCACAGGGAATGAAGTCTCTTCGCCTTATGCCACATTGGCGTCGGATCAAGTGGAACTCTTGCCTCAAGGACCCAATGGCCCGATGTTTATGTATTGTAATACCAATGGCACTTGTACGAACAGTCCTACCTCACTAACGCCTGCTTTTTTGGGAGATTTGGATTCCATCACGCTTCAAATGCAAGGTGTTCAAGTTACCGCACCCGGAATTAAGCAAGATCAAGGGCGTGTAATGACGGGGAATAAGCAATTTTTTATGGGGAAAAAATATGCGGCTCAAGCAGCAGGGGACTTAAATACGGCGTCTGCCGTTAAAGTCACGCCTTTAACGGATTTTTATGGTGTTGCCAACCAAAACGAGATTAACGCCCTTTCAGGGTCTTTCAACAAGCAAAGTAATACCAGCTTGGCACTGCCTGCAACATCACAAATAGCACCAATTAATCTTACCGCTCCACAAACTTTGCTCAATAACACCACAATTTTAAGAGTGGTGACGGATCAAGTACGGGGCAATTACGCCTTTGTCGGTCAACAGGGTGCGAATATCAACCTGTACTTTTATAATGCCGTTAGAAATGAATTAACGAATGTCACCAGCAATATAAGCCCTTCAGGCAGACCCAACGCTAATTTCCCCACGGGTGACTATCCCTTAGTGATTGACGAATTTACAGGTAAAGTCTTTTGGACGTCTAACGACAAAGGCACGGCAGTGAACCCTTATGGTAAAGCCGATGCAGGGGCAGGGACGAATAAAATGCACCTCTTGGGGTGGGATCCTTATCAAGCGAGCTTAGGCGTCTTTTTGGTGGATTCAAGAAATATCAATTTAAACAGTATTCATTATACGCTTATTCCCGATCATCAAAACGGCACGATCTGGGCGTTACAAGACAACGGTGCTACTGGGACAACAGGTAGCACACAAATTGTGGCAGTAGACACCAATTCCATAGCAACCGTTTTCAATCAAGCACTCAACACCATTACGGGAGCCTCTCAATTTGATTACATCAATAGTTGGGATATTACCAATGGGGAAGGAGCCAGTGTTTCTGGCGATCTTTTCTTAGCGGCATTAAATAATAATAATAACCGAATGGGGATGATTTACCTAAAAGCCAATCGAGACGGTACAAACGTTTCGATTACTTCAAGAGCTGTCACCAATTCCACGGTGAATACGCCCCCTGCTACTAGTATCACGCCAGACGACCTCACGCCAAATCTTATACCTGTTGCACTTCGTGAAACATTAAGTACAAGTCCATTTAGTCCTAACCGCCTTGTCGCAAATGATGACTTAAGAATGGCAGGATTTTTATCAAGACGTGCCCCAAGCTTTGGGGACGAGACCTATTATACACGTGATGTATATGTGACTGGTTCAAATATGACAACGATGGAACTTTCTGCGATGTTGCCAGGTTCTAATGTTCCACCCATTGATCCACCGCTTATTCCAAACCAGTCTCATCAGCCTCGTCAAATGAAGCAGTGGTTCCATAACAATTTCTACTGGGGATTGTCAAATACCTTCATTACCAGATGGGGTAATGGTTCGGGTGCCTTATGGACGGATCAAACCAATAATGACGATCCTTATTTTGGTGGACTTGGATCTACGATGACCTTAACCGTCACCGCAGGAGCTTTTCCAAACTTTACTTTTCAGAATCTTTTTTCAATCATGACTCCGCCTACGTACATAGCACGACATAGTTTTATTACGCAAGGACATTGCTTCCACGACATGGGTATTAACAATTCTCAAGTCATGACCACCGATGAAACGGTACGTGCCTATAGTGCCGTTTACACAGGGACTTCTACCATGCATCAACCTGTTGTGGGGGACAATAACTGTAGAACACAAGTTGCCTTACCTGCTGCTGGTGGTTATAACAGGAACCAAAAAGGTGTCATCATTCAAAGAAACACCAGAACAGGTGGTAACTCACCTTATCAAAACATCCAGTATTTCTTTAGAAATATGAATGGGCAAGATCCTTGGATGATGCCTGTGCAACACACTAATAAAGTCGCCTTCACTTATTGGGATGGTGCCAACTATCGCTTGGATGTTTTTACAGGTGGAACAACTAGCTTTACAGCTGGCGCAGATTCCACACGCCCTACCGTTCCCGCTAGCTTTATGCAAGGGGCTAAAGAAAAAGACATTATTGGCATTAACTATAACCGTATGGAACTTATGGTGACGAATGCCGCTGGTCATGTGGTGCTGTGGAAGTTTGGGGGCGGTCGTCAAAATAATGCAGTGGCTCGAAACGGAAACTTCCTCACCCGACAAGCCGAACCAGGGCGTCATCTTCGACTAGAAAGTTTGGGGCTTGAGTTTGTGCAAGACGCCGTTAGCATTTCGGAAGACAATAGCAACGCTTATGTCTTACTTAGAACGTCGACCCGTAACGGTATTACAAAACCGACTCGTGTGGTTCGCTTTAAGTGCGATGCTCGCCTGAAAGAAGGGGCAAGAAACAATTCTTCCTTCTGCTATAGAAGGAGTGAATTAACGTTACCTGCCAACTTCCCAACATCGGTGCATATGGATATTACCGTCAATCAGTCGCCTGATGCCACCGAAGCCTTTGTTTTGGTAGATACGAACGTGTATCGTATCCCTGATCGAAATATGATAGGTGCGGCATCTGCTTCGGTTTCTACGGCTTGGTGGAATGGCTGGGGGGCATTAGGTGCTGGTATCGCTCATTCAAGTAAAACGGGCAATCTCTATATTGTACGTTCCAATGAAGGGGCTCCTTGGCGAGCAGGGGATCACCCGAGTATTCGAGGCGGTGCGGACAGACGAGGTCTTTTGGTAGCTGTTGTAAGACCAAACCGAGTGCATGATGAAAACATCTTGCTCCCCATGGAATCATGGGCGGTGGACAATGCCTTTACCGAAAACACCCACTATAGTGGACGCCGATGCGGCTTACGCATGGACGATCAACGAGGCTTCTTACATGTGATTTGTCAGAATAACAATAATGCTGGTAATCCACGCAACTTTGTCTACAGCTATCAAAAACCCACGGGTTACCAGTTGTAAAATAGTCTTCTAGTTAAATCGGGATACCTCAAAGGGTATCCCGATTTTCGATATGGGGTATAATGTTGCTATAAAAAGCTTTGCGAAAGTCTAAAAAAAGACAAGACGTCATGTTGAGCATAGCGAAACATCTCCCAAAATGGACACCGCAAGGGCTAGGGAGATCCTTCGTTGTACTCAGGATGACGATTTTCTCTTCCCCAAACCTTCCCACAAAAGGAAAATTCCCCCTATGTCCTACGCCCGATGCTTTCAAGCCCTCGCCGATTACACCGAACACTTGCGTGAAGAACGCCAGTATTCGAAGCATACGCTTGAAGCCTACGAGCGAGACATCCAAGAGTTTTTGAAGATCTTGAGCGAAAGCGATCTTTACACGCTTTCTGAAACGCCTTTGCTCAATGAGGACGACGCCCCCCTTGCCCTAAGCTTAATGAAACGCAAGCATGTGAATTTTTACTTGTCTCACTTGCGGAAGCAGGGACGCAAAAGCCGTACCATGATGCGAAAAACGTCCAGCGTTCGAGGCTTCTTCTTATGGCTTATGGCAAAAGGTTGGCTAGATGTCAACATTTTTGAATGGCTGGAACTACCGAAGCAGATTCACACCCTGCCCACCGTCTTAAAAGCGTCCGATATTCAAAAGCTTTACAGCCAGATCCATGATCCCGATGAATGCCTTGCCCTTGAACTGCTTTACGCCTGTGGCTTAAGAGTAAGTGAACTGATTGGCTTGCAGTGGAAGCATGTGGAGCGTCGAGCAGGGTTTTTAAGGTGCATCGGTAAAGGCAATAAGGAACGCCTTGTGCCACTAGCCCCTGCGAGCTTGGATGTACTGGAGCGAGCCTTGATGATTAAATCTTCTGAAGCAAGCCAAGGGTATGTCTTGTGGAATGAGCATCCGCCAAATGGGAAGGCTCGTCCGTATTTACGGAAGGAAATTTATAATTGGACGCAACGGTGGGGGGCGTTAATTGGCAAGGATTTTTCGCCTCACACGTTTCGGCATAGTTTTGCCACGCATTTGCTCGAAAATGGAGCGGATTTGCGTGTGGTGCAAGAACTCTTGGGGCATGCGGATATTTCCACCACGCAGATTTACACGCATGTGTCTCGTCAACATATTAAGAAGGCACACCACGCCTTGTTCAACCCTTCGTTGGACTAGGCTTTACCTCTTCCTTTCGAGGCATCAAACGAACACCTTTTAAAATCTTCTTCCAGCGGTTGCCTTCAGGGTTTTCAGGATGATACGGTTCAACTCCTACTTCATTCACAAAGAAGGGAATCATGCTTAACGCCACGACCGCAGGGGTAATTAAAAAGTTGCCCAGCATTAAGGGATTGATGAGATGCGTGCCTGTTTCCTTCAATAAATGGGTAATAGGCGAATGCTTTAAACGCACACAGATATAGGTCATCCAATTTTTGAAGCTGGTTGTTTTCAAGCTTTCAACCAAGGTATCCGCCGATTTTTGGAGTTCTTTCATTTCTTGACGAGATTCATCATTATGTTGATACCAAAGCCCAAATTCTTTGCGGTGTTCATGCCCTTGCGTATGCCAACCATACAATAGATCTTTCTTGACACGTGCGTAATTATTTAGTTCAAGCTTCTTACTGCCTTCTAAGCTGGTATAATCACTGTTTTTATTTTTCGGACGATCCTGCACCTTGTCCCAATAGCCCCAACTATGCCGAGCCACTTCAAAAAGTCCACCCAATATACCTGCTGCAACGAGTTTAGATCCCAGTGTGAGGACTTTGACAAACACAGCGGTATGAAATCCATTCGCCGCAGCGTCTCGTTTATTCGTGAGTTCTTGGCGTACTTTATTATATTCACTCTGCGGATCTTCCACCTTGTCAATATGACTAAAATGCTTGTCGATAAAGTCAGGTTTGTAGTCTTTATAATCGTTTTTAATCGAACGCTTGATGTTCTGCAACTTACTGCGAGCATTAGACACAATTAAAAAAGCGACGGCGGGCCCAAAAAAGAGTCCCCCAATCAAGGCGGAAAGCCCCGTGCCGTAAATAACTTTAGCCGCACGTTTTAGGTTCAGGTCTTTCTCAGCCATATCACGTCCGTCATGTGTTAAATGTTCAAACGACTTAAAGCCAAATATAGTAAAAGGAGCTTTAGGAAATTTTGTCAAAAATGAATTGACGTTATTCTTTTGATGATAGGCTTGAACGGCACGAAGACCCATCATAATCGTTGACAAAGGCAAGCCGATTAAGGCACCGATTTTAGCCCCTTCTTTCAAGCCAATCAAGCTGGCGTGGGCAGGTTCGAATTTGGGATTGTCCAACAGGGCATCGGTTTGCACCAACACGTTTAGGCGTTTGGCTTCTTCAGGCGTGAAGGTTGTCGGGTTTTGGTTTTCAGGATTGTTCTCTTCAGGAGGGGGCGAATCTTGAGCGGTCTGCGACTTTTGAACGTCATCCGCTTTTTCAGCTTGAATGACTTTGCTTAAAGTGGGGTAGTTGAATGGCGTGGTTGACCAATACAAAGGACGCTTCGATGAAGACACCACAACGCCATTTTGCGGTGCAGAAAAAGCTGGGGTTTGTGTATACGGAAAACCAGACGTCATTGAAATATGCTTTCAGGAAGGTTTAAAGTGTGTTTATAGAGTCATTCTTAATAGAATAATTATACACCAACACGCTTGATTTGTAATCCTTTTTATAAAAAGCTCTACAAAAGTGGAAGTTGTTATTGCGAACGACGATGAAGCAATCTGTCAAGACTTTTGTGGCAAGGAATCTTACCACGCTACGCCCGCAATAACGGTGTGTTTTTAAAATTTGTAGAACCTACTATAGCATAAAACCGAAACACTAACTTTAAATGCGTTAGCCAGATGCAAGTAACGTTCGTAGATTTTTCTATAGAAAGCTCCCTAAACAAGGTTAAACTTGTCGTGAACATCATCCATGAGCCAAACTTCCCCTGAATGTAAGCAATACACCCAACCGTGGATCTTAATCGTGCCACTGGCAAAGGCTCGTGCGACGCTGGGAATGGTCTTCAAATGTTGCAACTGCATTTTGACATGGGTTTGCGTGATTTTCATAAAAACGGCGTCGGTTTTAGCGTCGTCTAGGTTTTCAAAGGTATAGGCTTCATCACCTTGATACCCCTGCGAAAGGTCATGGTCATGTTCGCAACAGCCTGCCTTTTGCAAAAGATCATCCGCAATTTGCTTGGTGGATTCCGCAAAATACAACCACTTGGTTAACGCCGACGTATTCGGCACCCCTGCAATCGGCGATTGAATCAAGGCCTTTAACGCTCCACAATCCGTATGCCCACATAATACAATATGTTGAACGCCTAAGTGATGAATCGCATAATCGATCGTGGCTTCTTGCCCGACGCCACTTTCCGCCCCATGCGGTGGAATAATCTGCCCTGCATTCCGCAAAACAAACAACTCACCAGGGTCGCTCTGCGTAATCAAACTGAGATCCACCCGAGAATCGGAGCAAGTGATAAAAAGCACTTTCGGTTCTTGATGATCTCGCAAGCCTTCAAAGAGGGCTTTTTTCTTTTCAAACACGTTCTGCCGAAATTGACAGACTCCCTTAAGGAGATTTTCCATGATGTTTTACCTATTTAAATCGTATAAAAATACTATACGACAAAAGTGCTAATCCTGACCCTGCCCTAATTTTTGTAAAAGCGTGTTAATATCCATAGGCAATTCAGGTCCCCCGATCGCTGGTGGTAACGGCGTAGGAGCTTCACGATCTTCTTCTAAAATACTGTTCGATGGAATCAATCCATTAGCGACTTGCTCATTCTGCAAGAACATGAGGTAGTCCACAGGATTCATATACTTATTGTTGTAATGCACTTCAAAGTGTAAGTGAGATCCTGTTGAACGCCCTGTGGATCCCATTAAGGCTAGTGGTTGCCCTGAACGCACACGATCTTTTTCACGAACGAGGTTTTTGGAACAATGTCCGTAAATGGTGTACAATCCATCACGATCGTGCTTGACCAGCACCATATTGCCATAACCCGCGTAAGTACCTGAAAAGGCGATAGTGCCTGATTCTGGCGTATAAATCGGGGTGCCAACAGGCCCTGCAATATCCAAGCCACTGTGGAAGCGTTGTTGCTTGGTGAAGGGATCCACACGATAGCCGAACTCGCTGGTCACCGTGCCTCCTGCGGGGGCGTAACGTAAGGCAGCAGCATCGGCGTGAGGAGAGGAAAACAGGAAGGCAAGTACGCCAAAAGCAAATATCGAAAGGGTATAGAGCTTAGCCATATAGTTCATAGGACGGGTCTCCAAAATCTCATCTCATTTCAACTTAACTTGTTTTTATTGTAAGGGTTTAAAGGGGTTTACGGCAACCCTTCAAAGCAATGACTTTTTCAATAGTATGACACGATCCCACATTCAGAAAAATAACCTTAGGGTTATAGTTTGGGTGTGTTTTTTGAATTTCTAGGGGTTTGGTAAACTTTAGCTAATTTTACGAGGATAGATTGATACTAAATAGTGCTAAGTAAACTAGACTACCTTCTTATAGAAGGCTCTGCGAAAGTCCCATTCGGCGAACCTTCATGTGCACGAAGCGTGAGTGATTGCAAGCAATCAACAAAACAAGCCGTTTTTTCGTTGTGTACGTCTATGTACACGCCTCAAAAGCCGTTTGTTTTTCCTTGAATCTTCATCCGACTTGAACTTTTGCAGAGCCTTCTATAGTAGAGACTACATCAAAAAAGACAAGGGGTTACCGTTTTTTACAAGGCTTCGCCATTCAAACTAAGCGGTGACGGTATTCAACGCTTCCCAGTCTTTTTTGAAGGACGCAATGCCTGATTCCGTCAATGGATGCTGGTACAACTGCTTGATGACTTTCATCGGGATGGTGGCGATGTCGCATCCTGCTTGAGCCGCTTGCACCACATGCAAGGGGTGACGAATGCTGGCGGCTAAGACTTCAGAATCAAAATCATAATTACCCAAAAGCTCAACGATTTCAGCCGTTGCGGTTAAGCCGTCATGCCCAATGTCGTCTAAACGACCCACAAAAGTCGAAATAAAGGACGCCCCAGCACTCGCTGCGAGCAAGGCTTGAGCAGGTGAAAACACAAGCGTTACGTTCGTTTTAATGCCTTTGGCGGTTAAGGCGGAAACGGCTTTCATGCCTTCAATCCCAAACGGGATTTTCACATAAATGTTCGTTGCCCACGTCGCAAAATCAACGCCTTCACGGATCATCCCTTCAGCGTCGTCACTGATGACTTCCATACTCACAGGAGCATTGGGGAAGATTTGGCAGATTTCAAGAATGGTGGCTTTGACGTTGCCGTTGCCTGTTTTAGCCAGCAAGGTTGGGTTGGTGGTAACGCCTGAAATAACGCCTAAGCTTGCGGCTTCACGGATTTCGTTGAGATCGGCGGTGTCTACAAATAATTTCATCGTACAGGCTCCTTGATTTGTTTGATAGGGGACACCTTTAGTATCTCACAAAAATAAAAAAGGTAAAAGTGTGTTAAAATATTTGAAGATATATAGCTAAGTTTAGAGTTTTCTGTACAGTGGGCTATTCTAGGAGCCTAGACTCGCAGATGTGTGATTGTACAAAGACGTACATAAGCACATCGAGAATCGTAGCGACAACGAAGACGCCAGACGCTATTTAATCGTTTAATTGGTATTAGTTTTGAATCCGCCTCCTCTCTAAAATTTACCAGACCCTTAAAAAAAGACCCCTTGCTCAAACGAGGAAGAGGTCTTTTTGAAAAGCTTATTTAGAAACTAGGCTTCAACGAGCGTGGGTAAAATACCCACAAAGGATCCCTTGCGGTTGGATTTAAACTCCACCACGCCTGCTTCAAGCGCAAACAAGGTGTCGTCTCCACCACGACCCACGTTAATACCAGGTTTAAACTTGGTGCCACGTTGACGAACCAAAATCTCACCTGCTAAAACGGTTTGACCACCATAACGCTTAACGCCTAAGCGTTTACCGATACTGTCACGTCCGTTTTTTGTAGAGCCTACGCCTTTTTTTGATGCCATCATGTTCTGAACTCCTTAAATTGTTTGCTAGATACTTGAAAACAGTATAGCACTATACGGTGATAGATTCAACCAAAATGCGGGTGTAACCTTGACGATGCCCTTGCTTCGTACGAGTCCCCTTCTTAGGACGCATTTTGTAAACAATGATCTTTTTCTGCTTACCATGAGCCAAGACTTTCGCCGTGACCTTAGCCCCTTTAACATAAGGCGCACCGATATGGGAATCCTTTTCGGTCAAAACAACGTTCACGTTGTCAAAGGTCAACGCCGTGTCAACATCGGCTTTATAGGTATCAATATCTAAATAACGTCCCGCTTCAACATGGTATTGTTTTCCGCTAATTTCAACTATGGCACGTGTCATGCGGTGCATCCTTATGGTTTAAGTGAAGTTTAGTACATCACTTGTTTCTAAAACTATTTAAGGGGTAAAGTTTCAAAAGAAGGAAAATCCTTCTGTATAAAGCAACAATCATAAGCTTAAATAATGAAACTTCACTGTAGACCTTACTTTAATAGAAACATAATGACTTGCCAAGTCTTTTTTTAATAAGTTACAGAATGGGGTGTTAAATCCTTGGAATGTTACAAATTATAACAATACGCAATAAATAGCACCTTGCTTGTTTTTATTCTAATAGAAGAAGAACCCCTTTCATTGACATCAACCCCCGACCCCCAATATACGACCATCCCCCCCTTCAGCCATTAGGATACGCCTTACCATGACATCTATTAACAATCTCCTCGCCACTCAAAATCAATACCAAAATCCTTATGCAGGACTTAACACAGGACAAAACTTAGGATTGGGCTTAAATGGATTAAATCCCTATAGCTTCGCTCAATCCCCAACGACGCAATTCGGTATCCCCGCCACCTCTCAATTCGCCAACCAGCAATTGCCGAATACCCTAAACACCCAAGGGCAACAAGTCGGCAGTATTACCAGCCTTATGCCAGGATTCAACAACATTCCCGTTACACCTGGCGTGGCTCAACCGCCTTCTTCCCCCTTACCTGCCTTTGATTATGGTGGTCTCAACCAAATTAACAACCCCAGCCCTTTTTCACATATGCCTTATGTAACCCAAGTGCCTTTACAAGGTTTTTGGAAGTTGGCAAACGGACAAACCGTTTCTAACACGCAATTCACGGCTTACCTTCCTTCGGTTGTACCGGGAAGTATTACCAACTTGCAACAATTAAGTAGCTTGCCTGCGGCATCACCTGGTAGTTTGGCGGCCATTTTACAGCTTGCTGGTATTTCACCCAGTGTGATCGGTGCATCATCTCTCAATAATTCAGGCTCGCTTATTCCTCCCGTCTATGGTTTGAAAACCTAATACCAATTAAACGATTAAATAGCGTCTGGCGTCTTCGTTGTCGCTACGATTCTCGATGTGCTTATGTACGTCTCTGTACACCTCACCCATCTGCGAGTCTAGGCTCCTAGAATCCACCGATACGCTATTCAATCGTTTAAATGGTATAAGCCACTATAGAAAGATCTGCGAAAGTTGTTTGTGGGAGTTAGATTGCCACGCTACGCTCGCAATGACGGTATGTTTTTTGAGTTTCGCAGAGCTTTCTATAAGTAAAACGAAAGACGGCTATAGACTCGTCTAAGCATGCTAAAGTTCTCGTTTTTTCGGGTAACTTTAACGAAAAATACGCTATACTCAAGAGGCGTCCCCTAACGATGAAGGCTTTGCGGATGAGTCATCAGTTTGAAATGAGTGCGGATGCCTTAAGATCCCTACGAAAGCTACGCCCGAATGAAACGGCTCATATTCGTCGTGCGTTGGACACGATTAAGCAAACCCCTGTGGGCGACAGTGCGGAATATCAACTGCTTTCTCAAAATAAAAAGCATAGCACCTATCGTTTTCGCACGGTGGTGGGCTTTGTGGTGTATAATGTGCCACTTGCAGAAGGGGCGAGGCAGCGAATTCTCATAAGTAACATTCTGCCCTTTAATAAGAAGGAACCTCCCAAACACTAAAGTCTGTCTTTACTTTTTTCTTCATCAATCCTGAAGAAGTTGGGGTGCTTCATCGCTTCATTGGCACGCATCAGGCCCACTTCAGCGGCTTCTTTCTTTAAGCGTGTAAACACACTATTCAAGAGTAAAAACGGTAGGGTTAATATCCCTGCTCCTACGACGAAGCTCCCTAGCACATATTTACGCAAAATTTTATGATTGAGGGCTTCACCGACTTTGTCCAGCAATTCCAAGTCCTTTGCAAGAATCGACTTCCCTGCTGTTTTCGCTTCTTTTAGATCACGTCCAAGAAAACCTAGAAAACGCTTGCTTTCAAGAAACTGTGTCAAGGCATCCATCTTTTTTTCGCCCCAAGCGGAAAGCTGTTTTTGACGGGCTTCGCATTGGGCATTTAACACGTCTAAACGCCAATTTTGCAGAAGCGGTTCCCATTTTTTCTTGGTATCTTGAATCGGGATTTTATAGTGCTTGGCTTTTTGTTCAAGCCACTTGTTTTTAGGCAACGGTAGGTAACGCCCTGCCACAAGCCCTGTGGCGAGAACACCAGGTAACAACAATTCCCCTTGAGACACCAAGGAAAGCATCATTTCCGTATTGGCTGCCATCATTTCGCTGTCTTGTGCGGCATATTCATCGGTCAAGCTAAAGGCTTCATGCGTCCGAGCCTGTAAGCGTTTGGCATCTTCTAACTGTTGCGGACTTAAGGGGGTTTTGTCTAAAATCAAACGACGCTTTTCTTCTTCAAGTCCTTCACCTTTCGTCCATTTTTGATAGGCGTGGTAATCTTTTACAAAGGTAAACGGTAATGTGACGGCATCCCAAAGTGTTTGACCAAGCGACTTACCTTTGACTTCTTGATCGTTGACATGAGCCACCGATGCCTTCGCTTGAGGTGAAAGCGGTAACACGCTACTAGGATCGTCTTCTAAATCTTCACGAGCCTTCCAACGAGCAATTTCAGCCCCCTTGCGTTCAAGCGTCAAGCGAATAAGTGTAACAGGCAATTCAAACACAATCAACGCCGCCAAACCTGTCAACAAACCTGCGGAATGTTCAAGAACGGTGGTAAACGCATTATGCTTCTGTCCTTTCAGGGCTTTGTGCATCCACGCATGAGCCTTGCTTCCCATTAAAAAGGTGGGGTATACGGCAGCCAGTTTGACGAGATCCGCCAGCGTTTCGGTCGCATTTTCGATATTTTCCACATAGCGTTCACTACGTTCGTTAATTTGCGTACTAATGCCCGCTATCAGTGCTTGATCTTCTTCGAGATCCACTTCGGAAGACGGTGTAAGGCTTTGAGGGTTCTTCTTCAAACGTTGAGATACTTCTTGGAAAAAAGCCTCTCGTTCGTGCTTGTTGGGATCTTTCAACAAGGTTTTGAGTTGTCGCAAGTTGCCTAAAAATCCCTTAGAAGGGGCTTTTTTCTTTAAATCTTCTTCTTCAACGACGTGGTTGGGGATTTTTTGAGCTTCGGCATCCGCCGATTTAAGCTGTTGAGGCGTGAAAATAGCGTATCGGTTAGGGTTGGCGAGTTCTTCTTCTCGAGCGTGACGACGAGCAATGCGAGAGGCTCTCATCTGTTGCTGGGCTTCCCAGACCGCTGCCAAGCCTTCCATGGTTAGCAAAGGCATTAAAATCCCGACCAAAGCGAGTGATGCCCCGTTGGCAAACTCCATGACCTTGTGTTGAGCCTTTGAAACCACCAAACCAGCGAGCAGGACACTTCCACCAATACTTAGTATATCGGCAGGGACTTCGAGTGCCATGGGGACTGCCATGCCAACCGTGAGTTCGGTGGCATGGGCCGCTTCTTCAGCTTCTTCATCCATAACCGTCGTCGCTTCTAGGATGCGGTTAATTTTTTGTTTAATGCGAAAGTCGTCTTGCGGGCTAAGGGGATGCTGTTGGTAATAGGCTTTTTTTTGGGCGTGTTCGTCGGCTTCTTGCTGTTGCCAAGCGTCTAGTTGGGGTCGGTACTTTAAAAAGCGACACATGGAATCGAGGTAATCGTTTGCCATTTCTGAATTTTCGCCTTTTACCTTTTTTTAACACATTGTTGCACAACAGGATAAAACCTTCTCCACCTAAAAGTGTGCTATAGAAAGCTCTGCGAAAGTCTAAAAGGTATCTTACTCCCTCCCCTTTAAGGGGAGGGTTGGGGTGGGGAGTAGATGTAAACACTGGATTTTAGACATCCCCCCCTCTCCCTAGCCCTCTCCTCAAGGAGAGGGGACAGGGCTTTCGCAGAGCTTTCTATATAGTATCCAATAAAAAAACGGTCTATGGTCTCTTCGTTGTCGCTAAGATTCTCTATGTTTTTTACGTTGCAAATGACAGGCGTTTGCATTAAGATGAAACCATAGCTAGACTATAAATTAAATTGTTTCCATTTTAGACGTTCTGCAATAAACGTCTTTCGGAGAAAAAATAATCCATGGTTTTTACAATGCCCCGCCCCTCACAAAACAATCCCCCTTCGACAGCTTCAACCCTTGCCACACAAGCAGACGGAACAGCGTGCCGTATTGTGAAACTGCTGAACGCCGATGCTGAACTCACCTTGCTACGCTTCGGTTTAGGCGTGGGAGACGTGCTACAAGTGCTTTCAAAAGTCCCCAACAAAGGCCCGATCATCCTAGAAGCGCATGACATGGAGTTTGCCTTGGGCTTTGACTATGCCAGCTCAATTCTGGTGGATGCCATCCGTGAATAAATCAAGCGAAGTCCCCCATACTGAAGACGCCTGCTGTAATGCCCCCAAGCCTGTGGAAGCGTCGTGCCGACACGCCACCAGCGATGCCTTGCGTCAGCTTTATTTGGAAGCAGGTCAAAGCCTCTTGGATTTGAAAACGGTGGGCTTGGCAGGCAATCCCAACGTGGGGAAATCGGTGGTCTTTAATGCCCTAACAGGCATTTATGTAGATGTCTCGAATTTCCCAGGGACGACTGTTGGCATTGCCAAAGGAGCGTTGAAGGATCATCCGCATATTGAAGTGCAGGATACGCCTGGTGTTTACGGACTTTCTCGTTTGAGTGAAGAAGAAAGCGTGGCTGAAAAAGCCTTGCTTTCCGTGGATGTCATTATCAACCTCGTCAATGCTGTGACGTTGGAGCGTGACTTGTTCTTAACGCAACAACTCATCGATTACGGATGCCCCCTCATTGTGGTGCTGAATCAAATGGACGAAGCCCATGCCCGAGGTCGCAAAATCGATGCCCTTGCCCTTGAACAGCAGTTACAAGTGCCAGTCGTTACCTGCGTAGCCGTTACGGGGCAAGGCATTTCGGATATTGTGGAAGCCTTGCCTTATGCGAGTTATGGGCGTCGTACGCCTGAACTGCCTTTGCCGTCGGATTTGCTGAAAATCGAGCAGAATAAAGCGGAACAGCTCCGTATTTATGGGCATCGGCGTTTGTATTTGAAAAGCTATGTCTCCCAAGTGACGTGTGCCGCCGATTGTTGCGAAACGGATACGAAACTGAACTTTCAAGCCTTTTCAAAAGCCTTGGGCAAAGCCTTGTTGCATCCTGTTGTGGGCGGATTTAGCTTGGTATTGGCACTCATGGCGTTGTATCAAATCATCGGTGTGTGGATCGCTGGGGATACCGTGGAACTCGTCGAAGGCAAGCTCATGCTCGGCATTGTCGTACCGTTTGTGGATGCTCTGGTCGCTAAGTTTTTTGCCCTTGGCACGCCCATGCACACCATTTTAGCGGGTGAATTTGGCTTGCTCACCATGACGCCTCGTTACCTGATTGGGGTCTTGGCTCCCTTGGTGATTGGCTTTAACTTGTATTTGTCCCTGTTGGAAGACACGGGCTATTTACCCCGACTCGCTGCCTTAAGCGACAGTGCCATGCGTCAAGTGGGACTCAACGGGCGTGCGATTATTCCCATGATCTTAGGCTTGGGATGCGTCACCATGGCGGCGATTTCCACACGAGTCTTGAGTTCTCAACGAGAACGCACCATCGCCACGACCTTGCTAGCCATTACCATTCCCTGTTCGGCTCAACTCGGCTTAATCATGGGTATGATGGCACTAGCAGGCGGACTCAAGGGCTGGTTACTTTATATTATGATTCTCACAGGCTTGTTTATTGCGATAGGATCTGTGTTGAACAAAATCATGCCAGGGACATCGACAGGCTTGGTGATTGATCTACCCCCGATGCGGTTGCCTCGCTTGAAAAACATCGCCAAAAAAACGTGGACACGTTCATGGAGCTTTCTGGTAGAAGCCACGCCCTTGTTTATGTTAGGAGCCTTATTGGTTTCTTTGGCGGATATTACAGGGGCGTTGGCATGGATTCAAAATGCCTTGGGCGGTGTAACGGAAACCTTATTACATTTGCCGAAGGAAGCAGCTTCGGCGTTTATTATGGGCATGGTGCGTCGTGATTTTGGGCTGGCAGGTTTTTACAATTTGAAAAGTGTGTTGAGTCCGCTCCAAATGCTCACGAGCCTTGTTGTGATTACCCTGTTTGTGCCGTGTTTAGCAACCGCCACCGTCATGCTCAAAGAACGAGGCTGGCAAGAAGGTTTGGGCGTCTTTTTATTTTCGTGGGTGTTGGCATTCGCCACAGGGGCGGTGGTCACAAGGGTCTTAGCGTTTTTACCGTTTTGGTAAAGTCTTCTATAATCTTAGTCGCATTTTTTTCTGTGTTTGGTGTTTAATAGCATTAAGGTCACGCTTTGAAAATAAGGTGTTTTATGATGACAAATCACACAAGCTTCGCCAAACCCAACGCCGAAAAGCATCCGCCACATGGCATTTTAAAATCAACAGTGCCTTTCCCTAAGCTGGAAAGCAACCAAGCCGTTATTCAAGAAGTGTTTTCGTCCATTCAAGGCGAAGGGCTGCACGCTGGTGAACGCCAAGTTTTTGTGAGAGTCGCCCATTGCCACCTGCATTGTGCTTATTGCGACACACCCATGACCACCCCACGAGGCGACTGTGTTGTTGAAACACAACCTGGATCTAACCAATGGGTTGCCGTCCCTGGTTTGCAACGGGTGGAAGATACGGAAATGTTGATTGCAGGCTTAATCGCTCAAGCACCGCATCACAGCGTAAGCTTCACAGGCGGAGAACCCCTGTTGTATCCGTATTATCTCAAAAGCGTGATGGAACGCATCCAGCGTTTGGGGGTGAAAACCTATTTAGAAACCAGCGGAACGCAACCGCATAGTTTGGCAAAAGTCTTACAGTTTGTGGATGTCATTTCCATGGATGTCAAGCTTCCTTCCAGCACGAAAGAAGCGGAACGCTGGCAACAACACGCCGATTTTTATCGTACCGCAACGCAAGCCCCTCATGTGGAGCTGTTTGTTAAAGTCGTGGTGAATCACGACAGCACGCTGGATGAATTGTCGCATTTGACGTCGATTATTACAGACACACAAACGCCGATTTATCTTCAGCCCGAAACGTCCCTGCTTGAAGAGGGTGTTTTGAATATCACGCCGAGCCACTTGCTGAACTTGCAAGGCTTTTTGGCTTGCCATTTTAGCACGGTTCGAGTGCTTCCCCAAACCCATAAAATGATGAAGATTTCTTAATGACCACAAGTCGTCCTTCCTTTCCACAACACGCTTCTTTAGGCACTGAACTTCATGGCGATCTGCTGATTATTGGGGCGGGTTTGGCAGGTTTGACGGCGGCACTCACTGCGGCGGAATCAGGCTTAAAGGTCTTGCTCGCCTTCAAACCGAAAGATGCCACGGAATCGAACTCGGCTTACGCTCAAGGAGGCATCGCCGCCTATGTGGAATGGAATACGCCTGATTCCTTGGAACAACACGTGCAAGACACGCTTGAAGCAGGGGCAGGCTATAATAATGAAGTCGTGGTGCGTCATATTTTAGCCGAAGGCAATGACGCCATTAAAACCTTGATGCGTTACGGCGTGGCTTTTGATTTAGATCCCGAAGGCGTGCCAGCCTTAACGCAAGAAGGGGCACATTCTCAACGACGCATCTTACACGTGAATGGAGATCAAACAGGCGTTGGAATTGTGACGCCTTTGATTGAACGAGTCAAAGCGACGTCAAACATCCAGATTTTGCCCTTTCATGCCTTAGAAGCCTTACATCAAGGCAAGCATCACGCCATTGTGGGAGCAACCCTTTACGACAGTAAACAAGCCCAAAAGCGATACATCCATACGTCGAATGTGGTACTGGCGACAGGCGGTTACGCAGGGATTTATTTACATGCCACCAATACCGCCACCGATGGCGTGCAAGCCTTATTTTTGGCTCATCAAGCAGGGGCAATACTCAAGGATTTACACTTGGTGCAGTTTCACCCCACCGCTTTTGTCACAGAAGGGCAGGTGCGTTTTCTAGCCAGTGAATCGCTTCGAGGCGAAGGAGCCTTGCTCGTAAATGCGGACGGTCAACGCTTCATGGAAGCGGTGCATCCCTTGGGGGAATTGGCTCCTCGAGATGTGGTGGCTCGTGCGATTGCGTCTGAAATGCTTAGAACGAAACACCCTTGCGTGTATTTAGATATGCGGCATCGCAGTCAAGCCTTTTTAGAGCATCGCTTTCCGAATATCTACCGCACGGCGTTAGTTTCTGGCATCGATATGGCAAAAGATCTATTACCTGTGGCACCAGCAGCCCACTATTGCATGGGAGGCATCGACGCCACGTGGCAAGGCGAAACCGCCATTTCGGGCTTGTTTGCCATTGGGGAAGCCAGTTGCACAGGCTTGCATGGGGCGAATCGATTGGCGTCGAATTCGTTGCTCGAATGCGTGGTGATGGGAAGAAATGTCGTAGAGGTCTTGAAAAAGACGCCCCCCCCCAACACGATGCTTTCTTGTACGGTAGCCCTTCAATCCAAGGATGCAGGCTTCTTAAATAAAATTAAAATCTTAATGTGGCAGTATCTTGGTTTGCAACGCTCTCAAGTGGGCTATGATGCCTTGCGTCTTGAGATTGACACGCTTGAGGACTTATATCCGCAAGAAGAGGCGTTGATATTTTTGATGAAAACCGCTTTAAGTCATGCTCAAAGCATGCCCCATTCTTGTGGGAGCCATCATATAGTATTTTCTATATAAAATGTTCTATTGCCTCTTCGTTGTCGCTAAGATTCTCGATGTGTTTATGTACATCTTTGTACAATCACACATCTGCGAGTCTAGGCTCCTAGAATCCACCTATACGCTATTTAATCGTTTAAATGGTAAAAATGTCGAAGGGGGGACTTGAACCCCCACAGATTTCTCCGCACGCCCCTTAAACGTGTGCGTCTACCATTCCGCCACTCCGACAAGCTTATATGTAGTTTAGGCGAAACATAAATTGTGGTCAACAGGTATTAAAAGTTCCCAACAAACGCCGTAGTGTAAAAATTGGAGGCAAAGCGAAAGGGAATTACGTCAGAGTCTAAAACCAGAAATAATCGCTTTGTTTAAACGCTTCGACGAATTACGTCCCAAAAGATAGACAACACCCTCAAGCCGTCTCCAAAAAGCAACCGCCCTCATCTTTGATGAGAGCGGTTGTTTAATAAAGCATTGTCTAAATCTTACTGACCGTAAGCGTAGGTTTTTACTTTGGAAAAGCCCAAAATGTTCACAATTTCAGTGTCGTAGTGAGACAAGTTGGTGATTTTACCTTGTTTCGCAGCGGTTTGAATACTGCAATCGCCTAACGCAACAATACCAAAGTAGCTCACACAAGACGCATGACCCATTTTAGGCGTCGTCACAGAACCTGAACCACCACCAGGGACGGTTGCATTGGTGTAGATGAATCCGTAAACGCCGTCTGCAGAAGACGTTAAGTTGATGGATCCCATTACGGCAAAGGCTAAAAGAGCCAAGAATGCTAATTTTTTCATTTCTAATTTCCTCAAATAATCAACTGTTACAGATACCAATATATAAATTAGTATGCTTCCATTATAAAAACATTTGACGAATAAGGCAAACCAAAAGAAAAACCCTCTAGGGCGAACCGAAGAGGGAGAGGACAATGTAGATGATAAATGTAAATCTAAGGAGCGTGGCATTTCGAGAAACGCTGAACTCGTTGATTCGATACTCTAGTTGTACCGCAAAACAGTTCAAATAGGAATACCCTAAACGCAGAGTTTAACCCTAAGATGTACAAATCCTAAGCCTTTAGGTGAAGGAAAGGCTAAAAAAACGTCTTTTGTATCGTTTTGTCTCGTCTGTTTAAATGAGTTCGTTCAATTTTCATGTGCGTGATATAATGAATTTATAGAAAGCTCTGCGAAACTCAAAAAAACACACCGTCATTGCGAGCGTAGCGTGGCAATCTCCCTCCCTCAAAAGGCTTTCGCAAAGCCTTCTATAGTTTTTTGGACGCTGTAAAGGAAGAATCATGCACATGACTTTAAATGACGAAAATACCATCACGCCTTCTAATTCAACGGTTCTGCCACCTGCAAGCACGCCTAGTTCGACGGCATCTTCAGGCGATTATGGGGCGGATCAAATCCGTGTGCTTGAAGGACTTGAAGCCGTGCGTCTTCGCCCTGGTATGTATATCGGCACCACCAGCCAACGGGGCTTGCATCACTTGGTCTATGAAGTCGTCGACAACTCGGTGGATGAAGCTTTAGCTGGCTATTGTACCGAAATCCATGTCACCGTGCATGACGATAGTTCTGTGACCGTGCAAGACAACGGTCGAGGCATTCCTGTTGCTTTGAAGGAAGACGGCATTTCGGCTCTGGAAGTCGTGCATACGGTGCTTCACGCTGGCGGTAAATTCGGAGACGGTGGCTATAAGGTTTCAGGCGGTTTGCACGGCGTTGGGGCTTCGGTGGTAAATGCCTTGTCTGAACGCATGATCGTGGAAGTTTGCCGAGATGGGCAAGTCCACAAGCAAACGTACGCTCGTGGGCAGGTAAAAACCCCTGTTGAAGTGGTCGGCAAAACCAGCACCACAGGCACCAAAACCACCTTTTGGGCGGATGGCGACATTTTTGAAACCACCGTCATCGATGGCGAAATCATCGGTACACGCTTGCGTGAAATGGCGTTCTTGAACAAAGGGCTTAAAATTATTTACACGGATACCGCTCGTAATTTCAACGAAACCTTCTATTATGAAGGCGGTATCGGCAGTTATGTGAGCTATCTCAACGAAAATAAAAACGTCGTGTACGACGGTATTTTTTATTGTGACGATGAAAAAGACGGCGTTCGTGTCGAAGTTGCCTTGCAATACACGGATTCTTACAGCGAAAACGTCTTGAGCTTTGCCAACAACATCAACACGCATCACGGAGGAACCCACCTCACAGGTTTTAGAAACGCCCTCACCCGAATCATCAACGATTACGGACGCAAAAATAACATCCTTAAAGAAAAAGACACCAATTTAACAGGCGACGACATCCGTGAAGGTTTGACGGCGATTGTTTCGGTGAAGGTGCCGAACCCTGAATTTGAAGGGCAAACCAAGGAAAAGCTTGGTAATAGCGAAGTCTTGGGTATTACGCAGTCGGTTGTTTCTGAACGTTTACAAGACTGGCTCGAACTCAACCCGAAAGCCGCCAAAGTGGTTATTATGAAGGCGGTGCAGGCGTTACAGGCTCGTGAAGCGGCTCGTAAGGCGAGAGAACTCACCCGTCGTAAGTCAGCGTTGGAAAATAGCACCTTACCTGGTAAGCTTGCGGATTGTTCGAATCGGGAACCTGAACGTTGTGAACTTTACATTGTTGAGGGAGATTCTGCGGGAGGTTCAGCCAAGCAAGGACGTAACCGTGAGTTTCAAGCCATTCTACCCTTACGAGGCAAGATTTTAAACGTCGAACGAGCCAGACTCGACAAAATCTACAACAATAACGAGATTCAAAGCTTGATTCAAGCCTTGGGCATCAACATTTCACGCATTGAAGATGACTTTGAAATGGATCGCCTACGTTACCACAAAATCATTATTATGACCGACGCCGACGTCGATGGGGCGCACATCCGCACCTTGCTCTTGACCTTCTTCTTCCGCTATGCTCGCCCCTTGATTGATAATGGGTATATCTACATTGCTCAACCGCCTTTATATAAGGTAACGGTGGGTCGTGAAGAAAGCTACCTTTACAATGACCGCAGTTTGGATCAGCTCGTGAACAAGCGTGGGGCGAATAGCCTTGTGCTGTGGGATGTTAAGCGTGCGGCGTCTGTGGAAGCGGAATCGCTGATTAAAACCTTGCAAATGGTGAGTCGTTATGTGGCGGCTCGTCATTCCTATGTCTTGGATGCCTTGCCGAGTGATATTTTGTTGACGCTCGTTTCGGATAAAGTGGATGCCAATGTCTTCCACGAAGCCGAAACCGTCAATGCCTTGGCTGAAAAACTCACAGCGAATTTCCCCCAGTATCGCTTTGATGTGGCTGGCTTAGAAGACGATGAACCTGAAGAAGAGACTTTAGCTGAAACCTCTGAAACACTCGATGCAGAAGCCTCTGAAAAAACTGAATCGTCTGAACCTGTTGAAATCACGGAGCAGTTGGCGTTGTTACCGAAGCCTGTGAATGCCTCGATTTTGGTGTATCGCCGTAAGCACGTGGATCTGCTGGAAGATGCCTTGTTGACTGAACTTAATAGCATTATGCTCGACAGTCACGAGTTTGATCGTTTGGTCAGTGATTTTGAAGCCTTGTCGACTTGGAATCCCGAATTGCCGAGTACTTTGAATCCTGAAGCCGCCAATGGCTTAAAGATGCAGATTAACGACAAGGAAGAACGCCTGTTTTACAGTTTGCGTGATTTAAAGTTGTTTATTGACGAGCGTGGCAAAAAAGGCATGGGCTTACAACGCTTTAAAGGCTTGGGCGAGATGATGCCTCAACAGTTGTGGGACACGACGATGAACCCCGAAACACGGACGCTTTTGCAGGTGGAAGTGGAAGAAGCCGTCGCTGCCGACAAGCTCTTTGATGTGTTGATGGGCGAGCGTGTGGAGCCTCGTCGTCACTTTATCGAATCCAACGCCCACAAGGTGTCTAACTTGGACGTGTAAAGTTTACCGTCTCCCTTCACGTGAAGGCAGAGTGAGGGACAATGTATCAATGAAATCTTTTACCAAACGTCCGCATACGCCATTTCGCATCTACTTTTCTGTGTCGAGCGAAGGCTTTGGGCATTCGTCTCGAGCCATGGCACTCACCAAAACCTTTGAACCGCATGAATACATCATCGGCTCCTATGGCATTGCGTTAGACCGCATGAAGGGTTTGGGCTACCATTGCATCCCTATTCCGCAAGAACTCAAGCTGGTGGGAAGTAACGGCGGTTTTGATGTCGGGGCGACGATTTTCAACACGCAAAGTGCCGTCTTTAATTTCAATCAGCTGGTGCAAGAAGAAATGGATCTCATTCGTGATTATGGCGTGACACTCGTGGTCGCCGATGGTCGCATTGCCCCCGTGGTTGCCGCCTCTCGCATGGATGTGCCGTGCTTGGTCTTGACGAATCAATCGGCGTTTTATCCGTTTTTCGCCAAAGACACGCCACTGGTGAAACTGCTCGGCGTGAGCTTTGAATGGGTTATGAAGTTTTGGCTCTGTAGTGCGGAAGAAATTTTAATCCCTGATTTCCCACCACCTTACACGGTATGCTTGCCGAACTTGAGCCTGAAGCCCAAGGTCAAAAAACGGACGCATTTTCTCGGTCCTTTGGTGACCTTTAATCCTGATGAGGTGGTTCCCCTTGAATTGCCTGAAGCCGAAGGCAAGGTGCTAATTGTCGTAACCCTTGGCGGGCATGAGTATCGGCGGCCTTTGTTTGATGCCGTTTTGGGTATGGCGTTTGATTTTCAGCACTATCATTTTGCGGTGTTAACGCCCTTTGTGCCTAAGGACGGGCAACCCATGCCCGAAAACGTGACGCTACATTCCACTATCACCGATTGCTCGTCGTTTTTCAAGGCGGCTCAAGCCGTGATTACCCAAGCAGGGCATAGTTCGGCGATGGAGCTGATGACCCTAGGCAAGCCATGCGTCGTGGTGCCTGATGCCAAGCAGATCGAGCAGGAGCATAATGCCCAGCGTTTGGTGGATTTAGGCATGGGCTTAAAGCTGGAGTATCCTGATTTGACGAGCGAAAGCTTGGGCGATACCTTGCGAGAGTTATTGTTGCAAATGGATTGGTTTCAAAGTAATGCGGAAGGCTTTGCTCGATTTGCGAAAGAACTCAACGGTGCCAAATACGGCGCCGACTTGTTGCACAGCTATGCCCAGCGTCTGCGTGCGTACTAGCTTTGGGGCGTAGGCTTGACTTTTGCAAGAGGGTTCGTTATAATGGTGAAGTAATCTCTAGGCGAGCGTACCCACACTATAATGGGCTACCAGTACCCTAGAGGTTTTTGTTTTAAGGATTTTGAAATGTTGCGTATTGCTATTTTGATTGATGGGGCTTTTTTCTTAAAAAGATTTAAACATAAATACCCAAACTTAAATGCCAAAGACCCTAAAGTGGTTACTGATATACTTTATAAAACAGTAACACAACATGTTCATGTGATGGGAAAGTCTTTAAAGCATTCTACTTATTTATATCGTATTTTTTTTTATGATTGCCTTCCCTTAGAAAACAAGGGTCATTTTCCCATCTCTGAAAAAGGTTTTGACTGGAAAAAATCCGAGAAATTTCAATTCAAAACAGAACTACTTCGTTTGTTAAGTAAAAAAAGAAAAGTTGCCTTGCGTTTAGGTGATCTTTATTTAGACCATGACGAAAAATGGACATTGAAAGACGGTCGTCTCAAAACTTTAATTAAGTACTGTAAAGGAGCAGAACAAAGTACTTTTACGGATGAAGATTTTAAACCTAATGTGATTCAAAAAGGCGTAGATATACGAATAGGTTTGGATATTGCTTCTTTATCTTATAAAAAGCAGGTCGATACGATTATCTTGATTTCAGGAGATTCGGATTTTGTCCCTGCCGCAAAATTAGCAAGACGCGAAGGGATTGATTTCATTTTGGACCCTATGGGGCAAGTGATTAGAGATGATTTAAGTGAACATGTCGATGGGATCCGTTCCATCACCGTTAATTTAGAAGACTTTCAAGCTGTATCGGATTCAATAACACATGACACTCCCTAGCCTTGAAGAAAAACCTGTTTTCGTCCAACGATTGTTTAACCGCATCGCTACACGCTACGATGCCTT
>JBILSS010000107.1:0-7992 GCA_044371965.1 Vampirovibrionales bacterium | reverse complement strand
CCATACGGTCAAGGGATGCAGATGTCGCCTGATTTCGTCAAAGGCTTTATGATGGCAAGCATGGGTATGGGTATGCTTGCAGGACAAATCCATGGTCAATTTGGTGCTGGTAAAGCTTATGGAATGGGCGACGACGATTGCCCACCAAGCATGAAGAAGAAGCCGTCTTATGATGTGCAGAAGCCTTATAATCCACCAGCGAAGCCGTACGACGATGCGACGACTTTGCCAGTATTTCCATACGGTAGAGGTGGTGGAGTGCTGATGAATGAACCTAGCTTTGAAGCTGACACGTCAAGGTTTTGGGGAGATATTCAGAATCCTGCCACTAACTTGACGACAACGGTTGACGCACCTGCTAACCAACAAGCCGTCGAAGAAATGAGTCAAATGTTCTTCTTTTTCTTAGCGGCTGCTTCTCAAAGTCAAAGTGTTGGAACACCACAACTTCAACAGCCACAAGCACCGCAACAAGAACAGGCACAAGGGTTTCCATTCCCTCCAGGATTGTTAGAGTTGATTCAAGGGTATATGAACTAGATTTGATAAAAAAACATGAAGCTTTTTTGTAATGCCTCTCGTGTCACTATGAAAAAAAGGGTAATTGGGTTTAGGGAATATTTTAGAAAAAGGCTTTCAAGCTTTTAATAAAACACGCCATTGAACACAACGGCCGACTCTCTCTCAGAAGAAAATCGAAAAAATGAACCATAGCCATAATGATTAGATTCGTAAATTAGGGGAAAACAAAGGGGAAAAACAGAATAGGAATCGGGGGTATGATCCTCCCTTTTCAGAAGAAAGACCATTTATCTTAATTGTTCGATTGATCTATTGTCTTCCCTGTTTAGAAGAAAGAAAAATTTACAATTTTATTAGAATCGATCCTTCATAGAAGACTCTCTCACTTCTATGAAACCGTAAGCCCTCGTCTTGCCAAGGACGAGGGATTTCTCTATGTAGCGTTTTTGGGGGGGGCTTGGGTTTCTAGTTTTGGTTAGCTCCGTTTTTAGCTGGTCGGTTTAGCTAGCTCCTTTTAACGCTGGTGCTGTCAGAGACCTTTGGACGCACAAAGGTTCTCCGACACCTCTAAATGCGCTTAAGGGAGGGAGGGTCTTGGTCGCCCCCCTCCCTTAAGAATCCCACCCCTCTCGCTTTCCCTCCGCTCCTGCCGTCCGCAAAATGTCTCGGAAGCCTCGCATTTAGTGCGTTGTCGGCAAGATTACTGCCCGTCATTGCGAGCGTAGCATGAAACATTGCCTAGCTCCTTCGTATTGATTTTCGACTCGTTGCACCAGCAGACGTCCAAGCACTAAATCCGAGCGGGTGAGCGAACTGCGAATCCCCGAGCGATTTTGCGGACGTCGTGCAAAGGAATGATGCGAGGAGGTGGGTCAAAAAGGGGAGGATTTTCAAGGAGGGGAAAATGAGGGAGGAGAAACGCAATACGTCCTCCCTTTCCCCTCCTTGAACCGCCTTTAGAGGTGTTGGAGACCTTTGGCGGAGCAAAGGTCTCTGACAAACGAGTAACCTTAAAAGGAGATAAAAATCCAAGCACTAGCTCAAAACGGAGCTAGCCAAAACGAGGAAGCAAAGGTCTCTGATGACGACCAGCTAAAAACGAAGCTAGAAATCCAAAAAACACGACATAGCATCAAATAAAATTGAGATGCTTTAATGTCATTAACACTTCATATTATTTAAAGTATAATGTCACCGTGATGCCTCTTTCACAATTAGGCCCTTTTCTAAGCGTTAATGGTTAATCCTTTATGACCACTGGTATAGTTTCAACTCTAAAGCTCAATCTGTCTCAAAATCCAGAGATAAAAGCCTTTCAAGCAGGTGAATCTAGTTCTGCGAAGAAAAGGCGTCGTAATTGGCGTCAAGAAAACGATACGAGAGTGCTTGAAAAAAGCTTGGTGACTGTTGGTGGACTCAGTTTAGTCGGACTCTTTGCCCTGTGGAAGAGAGGGCAAATGACCCCTGAAAATGGCTTACTGCGAAGCATTAACGCCCAAAGCATCCCCATTCTGTCTAAATTGCGACTGCCGAAAAGTGAACTAAGCTTGGTGGAAACGACCTCGATTTGGATGACGTCAATTAACTCCATTGCACGTAGCTTTTTTGCCATGTTGACGCATCAACATACCTTTGAAGTGATTGGTTCAGAAGCCTTAACACGTTTAAGCACGGTTAGTTTGATTAAAGCCGTCAAAGGGGGTAAGAAGGGTGAAGAACCTATTTTCAGCATTAACCGTTGGTTTTTGAATTACATGATGAAACCCAAAAACCTCACTCGTAAAATTGACACCTCCGTTAAAGAATCGGCATGGGTACGGTTTAATTCTAACTGGCGAAATACCGTGGGTTTAGCCATTCAAGAAATGTGCGGATTAAATACGCCTTTTGAACTCATGTTTCCCCATATTAAAGAAGCCCCTTCAAAGGCAGGCACACTTGTGGACAAGGAAATCGATGCCTTTCGAAAACGCCTAACGCTTGAAAGCACGACAGAAGACATTCACACGGCATTAGCCAAAGGGGTTGAAATCAAAAAGGCGTATACCCAAGCCAAACAGGCCTTTGATCAAGCCTTGACTCGTCCCCAAGATGCAGCAACACTAACAAGTCTGTATGATAAGCTGGCAGATGCTCAATATGATTACAATCACCACTTTTACGATCTTCGCTATAAGCAAAGCAATGAAGGCACGATCGATCGCTGGGTGGGGCGTGAAAGTCGTCATGCGTATGAAACGGCGGTACAGGCATTGACGGGCAAAAAACCCGATGCCACGGGCTTGTCAAAACGGACACAAAGACTGTGGAAGGCGTTGGACGCTAAAAATGAAAAGCGGAACAAGCTCACCCTTATTCCGCTCGCTTCAGATAAAATTGACTGGAAAACAGAACTCACCAAGTTGGGGCAAGCCGAAGCCCAAAAAAGTATACAAGGGTTGAGAGACGTCCTCAAGGCAGGCGTTATGTATGATTTACTAGAAGCAAAACTAGAAACCGTTTTGCTTTTACCCGACGGATCCAAGGGCATTCCTAAAGACATGCCAAGACGGCTCATGGATATTTTGATTCCTTACGCCAAAGAAGTGACGAAATACGCCCGTTACGATTCGGCTTATATCCAGCAGGTGAAGGCGATGAAAGCCAAACAGCCCAACATTCCTTTACCTGTCAATCTTTATGACATCAGTGATGAAGGGATGTTGCAACTTTTTAAAGGACTCGTCGACGATTTAGACAGCCTCAATCCAGCCCCTGCCTTGGTTCGCCCGAGAGAATATGCCATGAAAAATGGCTTTGGCATTTCTCCTGAAAAGCCTTTAAGCGACGATGAAAAATTAACCCTTTTTAGAGAAAAAGCCCTTCAACGTTTGAGAGACTACATTATTGATTTAAAAGAAGAACAAAACTTAACGCTGAATCAATTTTCTTCAGAAGCCACCCAAACCTTTAATGCGTTGATTGAATCGGGTATTCATGATTATATGGACGCCCAAGCCAAGAGTTCTGAAGAACTCCAGTTTGACTATTTCCTTTCTAAGCGTTTTGGCGAAGCTGTAGCTTTGAATACTGAAAAATCCGAAAATAATCAAACTGTTTCGCTTCGGCCGTTTACAGGTAAGGTCTTTAACATTTTGGATGCAGGCTTTAAGTTGAATGAACGCATCACGGATATAGATCAATATAAACGCAATAACCTGATTAAATCAGGCTTGCAAGTCGCCTTCCAAACGGCCGTTACAGCGTTTGTGCTGAGCAACGTACTCTTCTTTATCGTTTACAACACCTTCTCTCGTTTGGATCCCGATTACAAGGGGCGTGGTAAAATCCCATTGAGCGATTGGGTGGCTTCGATTAAAGGTACTTTGGGTGAAAAAACAACACCTGAAAAAGAAAAAGACAAAACCTCGGTTGAAGCCAAGGTCAATGTTTCCCTTAATTTACAGGATCCCCTACTCAAGCAGGCTACTCACGCAAACGTTCGACGCAAACATAAAGCCCTGAAACACACGCAAGGGGGGACTTCCACATGATGATGAGTCAGCCTCAACCAGAGACGAATCCGTCAACGACGAATCCGCAAGACGCGAAGGCTCAAGACTTTCAAGAAATGGCGATGTTTCGTCTTTCTCAAGCCCTTGTGGTGGGTGTGCCATTAAGCTCTGTTTTAGCAGGGTGGCTTGAACAAGTCAACCGTCCTAAATATACACCAAGCACTTACAATGCCAACATCCACGGCATTAACCCCATGGCTCAAGAAGGCGGGAAGGGGCTTCAAACGAATACCAACTTTTTAAGCGAGTATTCCACCGACTTTTCAAAAGCCATGCAAAGTGCGTGGCGACTCACCACCGTCTTGCCCACCGATGTACTGCGTTATGGCTTTAGAGGCTTTTCACAACTGTACTTACAACCGCTTTTGGAAATGGTGCGTCGTGCGAGTCGTGGCTTAAGTTCCCCCATGATTCGTGAAGCGATTCTGCCCACCGTCAACGGAAGAAACCTAGAAGGGGCAAGGGATTTTTACCTTCATTTAAGCAACTGGGAATTTGATGAACTTAAAAAAGAGCTGGGTGATTCAGGGTTGCATCAGCTTGAAGGCTTGCAAGATGCCTTAACCAAAGATTCTATGACCAAATCAGGGAAAGATTATCAGCATCTTGCTCAAGCCATGAGTACCTTAACCTTTCATCGCTTGAATTCTGAAACAGGTCAATATGAAACGATACCTCTGTCTCGCTTGCCTCAATTGACCAAGCACATTCGCATTATGACGCAACCTGATCGCTTGGCAGGCACCAATGCCACCTTGTCAAAATACGGGACTCGTAATATCCCCAAATACAGCACGACGCAAGTCAAAGACGGTAAAGTCGTACAGCTACCCAAAGCCGATATTCAACATGACTTGTTTACAGGCCCAGTCGGCGCTTACGAACATGTCGTACATACCTTGAAGCTAGGCGATTTCATGCCAGAATATCAACAATTTTTACAACTGGCGAGTCAAGGTCGTTTTGCCACCAATGGAACGTTTCATCGTGGGGCGGCTCAACGCTTGTTTGACATGCACACCAGCGAACCGATTGAACGAGACCACCGCATCAATCATGCGTTTTTAGAATACTTGTTTCAATTTGCTAAGCTCAAAGGCAAAGGCGAAGGACAAATCCCTTTTGGCAGGGATACCTTGGGTTACATCAAGCATAGCTTATTAAAAGAACTTTCACAACCTATCGATACGTCTAAACTCAAAGATCCACAAGAGAAAAAGAAGATCCAAAGTGAACGCCTTATGAGCGTTTTAAGAAAAGTGGTGGGCAATGAATCGCTTGTTTTGGATGACAATACCACCAAAAGAATCGGCATGCACTTTGATGAAGACAAGGCGTTGAACATCGAAAGCATGGGCATTTCTAATTTTGCAAAAGAGGTTAACCCTCACTTAGAACGCTTACGAGCAAACGTGGAAGCCGTTAGAGCTTTATTGAACGATCCACAAATGACGTCTAAAGCCTTCCAAACGGAAAGTCAAAAGCTTTTAGCAGACTTTGAACTTGAACGTTTACGTTTGGCATCAGTATTCCCCAGTAGCCACCCTAAAGGGGTGGCGGCGTTAAATAAAGTTTTACAAGAAGGCTTGATTGAAAACAGCACGAAGAATGCGTATACCTTTGTCACACAAGGCATTCGCCATTACATCGCGATTCATCATAGCATTCCTTCCGCCAAAAAACGTATGATTGTGCCTGAAGTGTTATTGAATTCAATCTTAGGATTTAGTTTCTTGGGCTTTTTGTGGAATGCGTTGGACGTGCATCGTGTACAGCCTTACGAATCGAAAATCAGCGATAAAAAGGGAGATGTTACAGGTTCTGGTTTGATGCTAGGACTTGCCATAGTACCAGGTGCAAGCTTGTTCACAGGCTTACTCACCAGCGGAGCCTTACGCAAGTTGACGCAAGATTCCCCGACCATGCGTTTTGCAATAGCGTCTATAGTGGGATTAGCCACGTCTTCGTTTTGTGCCTATCACTTGGTGCGTGGGCGTTTAGAATCTAAGCCTGATGTGACTGTAAGAAAACGTTTTTCATTGAATTCTCGTGTAGAGATTTTTCATTCTCACCATTCTGAAATCATTAAGCAGGTGAAGGCTCACCAGCGTGTGCATCGAACGAATGAAAGGCGTCCATACCCAACGGCGATGGCTCCGTTGAGCTTGCCGTAAACGATTGGAAAGCGTAAAAAATTTCTCTGTAGGGGCGTGATAAATCACGCCCCTACATTTATAGTGTTTTATCTATCGACCACTATAAAAATAGCACCCTAACTTAACAACAAGGAGTCCTCATCAGAATAGACCGCAATTGCTTTAGGATGCTATTTAATCATTTAAATGGTATGAGACGAGAAAAAACTAAGAAATCGTACCTGCGTTGTGTGCCTGCATTAAATCAGGATGATACCCAAACGCCGCTTTTTGTTGCTTCGCTGCCAACGCTTTAGAAATCGAAGGTCGTTGCGATTCAACTTGTGAAGCTTTAGCTAAGTTCGAACGTCCCATAGCGGCGACGTTGTGATCGGCACCAGACATTTGACCGTATCCGCCAATGCCCGCCCCTTCAGGTGCATGAGCCGAGCTAATTAGCCCTTGACTTTGACGCTTAAAGTTAGACAAGTAGCTAGGATTCATAATGGCTTGTTGAACATCAAGTTGAGGCACCGAAAGGCTCACATGCCCAGCAACGGTTAGACCATCTTGCGTTTCAAGCACAGGTCCTGATGTAGACAATCCAGCCGCTCTGGCTTTACTGTCATGCGCCCGTTCATGTGCCAAAACACCCTGACGAGAATGTTCGGCAGCGGTAACACCACTGGCGTTTTTAAATTGAGACTTCGGCGTGCCTGCAGCCCCTGTAAACGTATTGCCAAACATGGTTAGGCGATACTGTCTTTGTTGGGCCTTTTGCGAACCAGCTTTAAGTGATTTATTCTGATTGGGAGGCGTTAAGCCACCTGACAATCCTGAAGAAGCGGAAAGAGCCATACGATATTTTCCTTAACACATCTACTATATTAGGGGATACATGAAACACGACATTGTCAAAAGGGAGATCCTTTTACAATTCAATTCTACCTAAACTGTAGTAGATTGGCAAGCACTTCTTTCAAAACAGATTATAAACTGTTAGAAACCGTTACATAGCAAGGATTTTGAGTTCTTCTTGGCAGATCCCCCAAAAAAAGACAAGAAAAAAGGGGTCTTGACGGTGAACCCCCTTGCAAACATTCTGACTATACCAAGGTAAACACGAGATGTGTTCACGATCATTCATAAGCTTGGCATTTCTGATACGAGAAATGCACGTTATAGTCATGACCACCTTGCTGAGAAAGGTATCGTACGCTTTCCCCAAAAACTTGAGGGTGCTTTACAGTTTGTTACATATTATGCAATTAGTTCAAGCCACGTCTTTCGAAAGGAAGAGAAGCTTTAGAATCTTGCTTTTCTTGAAAATACTTTATTTGTTGCAAAAGGAGAATACGAAAACGATCTTCTTTACGACTAGGATTTTCATTTTTTTCAATCTTATTCAATAAAAATTTTAAAGTGTTAAGACTGTACTTTTTACCGCTATCTTTTAAAGCGAAAAGTAAGCTGTCTAGCAGTTGTCCGAAAGGTGAAATTTTTGGATTTTCTGCATTCTGAGAAATTTTAACCGCAGCGTCTTCTATTTGACTTAATGGTTTCTTCTGTAATTGCTTAGCACCTTAACGTTGCTGGGCGGGAGGGGTCATCGAAAGTGAAGAGAGTTTCATCTTTGTTTCCTTATATTAGAGATTATAGTATTTTCTATATAAAATGTTCTATTGCCTCTTCGTTGTCGCTACGATTTTTTTGTTCTGTTATGTACGTCTGTGTACACGCCCTCACAAAAAAATCTAGGCTCCTAGAATAGTCTAATAGCT
>JBILSS010000106.1:0-7996 GCA_044371965.1 Vampirovibrionales bacterium | reverse complement strand
TCAGGGGGGATTTTCAAGGGGGGACGAAGGGGAGGAGAAACGCAATACGTCCTCCCCCGTCCCCCCTTGAACCGCTTTTAGAGGTTTGGAGAACCTTTGGCGGCACAAAGGTCTCCAAGCACCAGCTCAAGAAAGGAGCTAGAAAAACCCCTACTTCAAGCTACGCAAAAGCAGGACGCTGGTCTTCATACGCCTTGGCATCAGGCGTGGTGCATCGCTTTTTTAATACTTTTTCGCAGGTGGTGCATCGGGGGGCTTGACACTGTAACCATATTTGGTTATAGTGTGTAATATGATTCATTTTAAGGAAATTGTATGTCTTTTGTCATTAAAAAGCGAGCCAAAAAAGATTTTGATAAGGCTCCGATAGAGATTAAAAATGCCTTTATCGATTGGATCGCTTTTATGAAAAAGTCTAAAGACGACTATGAAATGCGATTTAAACGTTTTAATGATGAAGCCCTAAAAGGTAAATTAAAAGGTTTGCGTTCCGTTCGACTCAACAAACAATGGCGAGTCATTTTTGAAGAAACGTCACAAACCATTATCACCATAGAAAGAATTACACCCCATGAATATCGACATTGATTTACACGACGACGACGAAGGCACACCCATTGAAGACTTTTTTGCGGAACGTGGTATTGCATACCCCTTTACAAATCGGGACCTAAGCGTGATTGGGCAGTTGACTCGCACACGCCAAGCCATGGGCATGACGATGAAAGCACTGGCGGAAGCTATAGGCGTCCCCACGCAACGCATCAACGACTTTGAAAAGAAGCGTCGCAACCCCCCGATTTCGGTGCTGGTCAAGTGGGTGGAAACCCTCAATTACGACGTCGCCCCCTTTGTATTTGATTACATGATGGAAGAGCTGGAAGAAGCGGGCTTGGATCCCAATGAGTTTGTGGCATCGTTTCAGGACTGGGGCAAGACGCCTCCTCGCAAGAAGGCTTAGATTTAGCCTTTGGCGTGGTGCATCGCTTTTTTAAGGGGTTTTCCCTTGAAAGATAAATCGGGTTTGATTCATAAAACCCGAATTCATAAAAATCTACCAGAATGTAACGGATTGCACTATAATAGAAGAATGTATACATCCCCAACCCCCCACATCGTGCTTGATGCCACCGCCCTGCCGTTTGCCCTGCAAACAGGCACGCTTAGCCGTGAAGATTGGCGGCTCATGCTCATTTCCCTCAACTGGATCCATGAACGCTATAGCCAACACCCCGAAAATATGGGCAAGGTCTACTGGAATAGTCGCACGGTGCAAGGCTTTGTCACCCTGCTTCAGCTTCACCCCAAGCTCATCCGCCAATGGAGACTTCAAGATTCACGCCTTGACGAAATACTAGTAGATTCGCCTGTGGCGAAAGGCATTTGGCAGACGGTATACGCCCTTGAAGCGTCGTCGCACAATAACATTGAAAAGCTCCCCTTCCCCCTGCGAGACAAGTTTTACCCCCTCGCTCGCTATTTGGAGCATCGTTCGACCTTGTTTGAATTGAACCGTTTTGTGGAAAACGACGAGCATCGCACGCTGGTGCATAGCCTAGGCTTGCCGATTTCAGCCGATCACGCCGACACCGTCGATGTCATCACTGTGGGGGATTTGTCGCTCTTGACTATGGCGGAAACAGGCACGTCGATTCGGGATTTTTCGCAAAAACAAGCCCTTTTAAAGCAACAGCTGGGCTATGTGAATGAAGGGCATCGCTTGGTGACGTGGGACGCTGAAACCGCTGATACCCTTCGAGAAAGCCTGCCTCATTTGGAAGACGATCAGATCACGGTGGCGCCGCCGTGTTGGTTGATGGAAATGCCTGCGAGTCTGGCTCAAGGGGCGTCTGAAGATGCGCCTGAACGCCTTGAAAAGGCGTTTCAGTCGTGGTGTGTTCAGCATCAATGGGTTGAAAAAGTGTATGAACCAAGCGAAAATGCGTCTGATGAACTCGTTGAATTGTCTGAATCCATCCTGGAATCGGCGTTTGAAGCCATGCAAAAGAGCCTTTCCCTTTCTGGCGACGATATTAAGGAACTCCTCGAATTGGCGGACGATCCTGATATTGAGGTGGTGCTTCACTTTAAGGACGGCGCAGAACAGCCTTTAGACAAGCCTCTGCTCGATGATGAGGGTTTCGTAAAAGCTAAAGAAACTAAAGGTTTAGTTTTAGAGGAAGATACAGAAACTAAAGAAAATAAACATTTATTTTCTTTAGTTGAAGACGAGACTAAAGAAGATAAAGAAACTAAAGGTTTAGTTTTTAATGAACTTGATGAAGCTAAAGAAACTAAAACTTATTCGATTAAGCCATCTGAATATCTCATTATTTCGCTACGAGATGAAGCCCATGAAGACTTTGAAAGCACGCTAAGTCTAGCGTTTATAGCCTTGTTGGACGCTTACGAGTACGAGCCTGACGAAGCCGACGGCGAAGGTGAAGGCATCGAACGCTTGGCGTACCATTTGATCAAGCAAAACGGTGCGGCGGTTGCCAAACAGGGGCGGCGTCGCTTGATGATTTTTTACACCACAGGCACGTTTTCGGCGGTGGAAGCCGTGGTGAAGCGGCATCCGCTGTATTCGTTTGTGGGGGATCGGGTCTTGTTAATGCCGTCGACGGCTTTTAACAAGGCGATGTTTTACCCCAAGGCGTTGGCGTTTTGTGTGTCGCCCACTGGCAAAACATTTTATCCCACGATTTTAGAAGCCATGGCGTATTCCCTGCCGATTGTCGCCCCGAAACGCCTGTCGTTTGAGGTTTTGGCGAAAGAGGGGGGCTTCTTTTTTAATCCTGAACGCCCCACGAAATTGCCGAGCGTCCTGCATAAATTGGCTCAAGCCGAGACAAATCGCACGAAGCATGCTAGAATAATGGCACGTCGCATGGCGGAAACCCGAAACTGGCAACGTTTTGGCGAACAATTATGGAAGGCGTATAGCTTTGAGTAGCAACGGTTTATCCCCTCTCCTTGAGGAGAGGGTTAGGGAGAGGGGGGGATTTTCAGAATCTAGCGTGACATCTACTCCCCACCCCAGCCCTCCCCTTAAAGGGGAGGGAGTAAGAAGCCCTTATTCTAAAGGAAATGAAGATGTTTTTGAAACCTGATTATATTTTTAGTGATTTGACCCAATTGAAGCCTGAACACCTCGAAGGAATTGGCGTTAAGGGGCTTATTTTTGATTTGGACAATACGCTTTTACCGCCTCATACGCATCAATTGCAAGATTATGTGGCTCAATGGCTACAAACCATGCAGGATGCTGGTTTTCCCTATATCGTGGTGAGCAATAATAAAGATGTCGCCTACCTCAAACAGGCGGAACATCTGCTGAATGTGCCTGTCTTGGGGCCAGCTCGCAAACCCAGCACGCGAATGATTAAACAAGCCATTGCATGGCTTAAGCTTTCGCCTGAAACCGTTGCGGTAGTAGGGGACAGACCCCTTACCGATTTGTGGTCGGGGCAACGAGCGGGCTGTAAAACCATTTTAGTCGATCCATTAATGAGGGCAAACGAACGTGGGATCATCCACCTTTTACGAACATTGGAACGCTTGCCTGTTAGCGTCCCTAAGCACACCAAAGCACACCTCCATTCCCTGTAATGATAGGGTTTTGCAAGATTCTAAACACCCCCTAAGCGGACGCTTCATCGGCGTGATGAGTGGTACTTCGCTCGATGCAGTGGATGTCGTTGTGGCGGATTTAAGTGTTTTAGAAACTAAAGAAAATAAACCTTTATTTTATTTAGTTGACGCAGAAGCTAAAGATTTAGTTTCTTTAGTCAAAACATCAAAAAAGAAAACTAAAGAAAATAAAGATTTAGTTTCTTTAGTTTTGGATGATGAACACAAAAAACTAAAGGAAATAAGTTTTAGTCTTGGAAATAAAGAAAAAGCTAAAGAAAATAAACCTTTAGTTTCTTTAGTTGAAGAGAACCTTCAACATTATGAGCATCCCTACCCTGAAACGCTAAAAAAACAGGTGTTAAGTCTACAAACGAAAAAAACGATTTCTTTGGCTGCTTTCATTACGCTTGAAAAAGAACTCACGGATTTATATGCGGATGCCGTTGAATCGGCGTTGAAAACGTGGGGAATCGACAAATCGAGCGTCGTTGCGGTCTGTAACCATGGGCAGACGGTTTTTCATCAAGCCGATGAAAACGGCGAAATGGGAACACTCCAAGTCGGGGATGCGTCTCGATTGGCGGAAACGCTGGGGATGCGGGTCATCGCTGATTTTAGGCGTGGCGATATAGCTCGTGGCGGGCAAGGGGCACCTTTGTTACCGTTTTACGATGCCCTGCGTTTTAGTGACCCCGACCAAACGGTGGTGGCTCACAATTTGGGGGGCATCTGCAATGTGAGCGTTTTGCCTGCGGAATCACTGGGTTTGGAGCCGTTTGCCTTTGACACGGGGCTGGCTAATTTGTGGATCGACCGTGCGATGTTGGAATACTTCGGGAAATCCTACGACAAAAACGGCGTGATGGCTCAATCTGGTGAGGTCATTTCTGCTTTGTTGACGGCTATTTTAGCACATCCCTTTCACCAAAAAGATTCCCCAAAATCAACAGGTCGAGACGATTTTAGTGACAAAGTTTTATTTTCTTTAGTGGATAAATATGCTAAAAATTGCCCTAAAGAAGATGTCATCACCACGTTAACGCACGTCACGGCATCGAGTATGGCGATTGCCTATAAGAAATTTATCTTCCCGAAGGTGGGCAAGGTTGACGCAATTGTCTTTAGTGGGGGAGGCGTCTATAACCGTTATTTGCTGGAGCTATTTGAAGCCTATTGGCAATCAGAAGGGCTGGGGAATCTGCCTAAAATCAAGCATCCTCAAGATTATGGCGTTCCTAATAAAGCGAAGGAAGCCTTGGGTTTTGCGTGGTTGGGCTGGGCGAAATGGCACGGTTTGCCGAACAATTTGCCTTCTTGCACAGGGGCAAATGCCTATGTTTCGGGCGGTGTAATTTATTAATATGCTTCATTACAATAATGCGGAAATGCCTTAAAGCAGACGTCAACGCACTAAATGCGAGGCTTCCGAGACATTTTGCGGACGTCGTGCAAAGGGAATGATGCGACGAGGTGGGGTTTCAGGGGGGATTTTTAAGGGGGGACGAAGGGGAGGAGAAACGCAATACGTCCTCCCCCGTCCCCCCTTAAACCGCCTTTAGAGGTGTTGGAGACCTTTGGCGGAGCAAAGGTCTCTGACGACGACCAGCTAAAAACGAAGCTCAAAATCCAAAAAACTTCGCTATACGCTAGACAAACGGAGCCTTTAAAGTTTTCCTCAAACCCATCGATACCTCATTATGTTTTGCAATGCTAAGGTTTTCTATGTTATATTTCATCAAAAAACACTTCAAATCAAAAAACACGGCGTTTTCGCTCATTGAAATGTTCGTTTCACTGGGATTGCTCGCCATTATTTCGGTCGCCGTGCTTAAATTACTACACGCAGCTATTCAGCAAACGCAAAATACCCGTATGCAAATCCATCAATCCACCGTTTTAAACACCTTTGCCACCTACTTCAAAGCCGATGCCGACAACGCCGTGCGTATTTCGTGGGATCAAGTCAGCAATAATTGGATTGCCTTTGAAAATCAACGAACGGTTATTCGCTATAGCATCAAACCTCAAGTGGGTTTCCCTACACGCAATGCCTTTGTTCGTGAAGCCTTCGTAAAAGCGACGCCCTTGCCTTATATCATTTTATCAAGCTCTTCTATGCCAGGGACTTACAATCCGCCAGATGTGGCAATTACAGACTTTATACCACAAGAATATGCGGATCACATTAATTTTATGTGTGAAAATCCCTGTTTTGATTTTCAAGCAGGCTTTCGGGTACAGTGGAATCAACCACGGGTTGAAACCGTGAGTTCCAACCCATACGATACACTGGTTTCGATTGTTTTTGGGGAAATGGGCTACCAGCTTCCAGCTGTCTTGGTGTTGAAAACGCTGACCATCCCCATTTTGTAGAAGGTTCTGTAAGAGGTTTTTCCCCTTTCGTAGAGCCTCCATAAATATATATTTGATATTATTTGTGTTTTGGTGTATGATTGCTACAAGTCTTCTCTCTCTAGCCTAATTAAAGTGATGCTCGCTATGTCTACGCCGTTTTTTCTACCTGCTTTGTTTTCCACGATGCCTAATGCCTTCGTCAAAACAAGTCAAGCCCCAGCTAAGCCAGATTCCACCGAAGATCAGCTGCGGTGGTTTAGTCAACTGCAAAATGCCTTTACCGAAAATCCGCAAGAAAAAAAGACCCTACTCCACCTGTGGAACAAAGGCGTTTTGAGCGACAACAAAGGCGACGATGCCCATTCGACGCTGTATTACCTCAACAAACGCCTGCAGGAACCCTGCTTGCCTGGGCTGGATTCTCGGCAAACGGTGGCGGAAACCGTCAATCTGCTGGCGGATTCGTCTCGCTTGACGCAAAATATCAGCCCCCTCAATGCCAATCACCTGCCCTTAATGATGTCGGGCTATCATAACCCCAATGGATCGCCCTACCAGCAAGATGCCTTGCCCGTTCCTGCTTCTGCGAAAGAAATTCAACCCAAGCAGCTCAATAGCTGTAGCGTGCTTGGCGAAATCGGACGCTTGGTCGACACGCACCCCAAAGAAGTGGCTCGCATGATTTATGAAGCCTCAAACCCGACGCAAGACATTCACGAAATCGTCACGGCGGACAAACTCTTCCCCGATGCCCCCATTTTGGCGGAACAAGTCCTCAAGGACTTGAATCTCGACTATCACATTTTAGATGAGCAAGAAACGCTTAAAAAGAATGCCCCCACTCGCTTTCAAGTATCGATGCCTGTGCCTCATTTGGGGGTAATTCGTGCCATGAACGCTCAAGAGGTGAAGGATCCCAACACGGCGTCTGGTGCGGAATTGTTGCTGGAAGAAGCTTTGCTATACAATTTTACATCCAAAAGCTATGACGCAGGGCGTGATACTCGTGATGCCCTTGCCCTAAGCAGTGCAAGCATCAACAATGCTAAGACTTTAACGCCTCAAGACAAAGAAGCCCTCAACAAAATCATCAACCAAAGCCCACGCCGTCCTGATTTGGCGAAAGAGGGCGTTAAGGCGTATTTAAGCACGGTGACAACCGCTCAACCCGAAGAGTTACAAGCCATTCACGCCAGCTTGGATGCCACCGCTTCTGGTTTGACCCAAGAAGAGCAGTTGATGCTAGAACGCATTTTAGAAGACGACATCGCCCTTGAAAATGTGACCTATCAGCAAGTGGGAATAGACAACACCGCTCAAAACAAAAAAGATGCCAAGCACGTTTTGCTCGGCTATACCAAGCCCTTTACCGCCATTAAGCAAGATGTATTGCAGGGACTTGCCAGCCCCTTGGGGCAGATTTTAGCCAACGTTGTCGAACCAAAAGGGGACGGCTCCTTTGAGAAGGGACACGTCGTAAGGGTGATTGCCTCACGCACGAGTCCGCTGAAAATCCCCAATTTCACCAGCACGGACTTCTTGGTGCAAGACACATCCAAGGCAGCGTCATCGCAAGGCAGTCGCACGCAGTGGTGGCATGAAAGCCAGTTGATTCCTCGAATTCACCACATTACCGAAGTGCAGAGTGACGCTGAAAAAGCGTGGCAGTCCATGACGCCCGCCACGCCTGAAAATCCTTATGGATTGTTGAGTGGCGACAAGGCAAATGATGCCCGCTATACGTTGGATTTTGTGACCCGTCCGCCAGATGAATCGCAGGTGCTGGAAACGCCTGAGGCCTTCCACCGCCGAGTTCACGACTATCGCCATAAGCAGGCGACTCAGGCGGAAGCAGACTTTAAGGCAAAGCAGGGCGGTCCCAGCCAAAACAAGACAGAAAGTAGCCCGGTGCTATGGGGCGAAGCACGCCACGCTTAACCAAGTACGCAATTCGGGGGTAAACGTCTGAAAGTTTGGAGTTTTCGAAGCCTTTGCCTTGCGGCGT
>JBILSS010000008.1:0-26668 GCA_044371965.1 Vampirovibrionales bacterium | reverse complement strand
TTTGAATGGGTTGGCTGATGTTTTTGGGTAAGCTCACATGACCCACCTTGGGAATAAAGTCCCGAGCCGACACACGCTCAAGCCCCTTGGCGTCATCATCGGTATTGACCAAATCAAAGTAACGCTCACCTGTGCGAAGATCAACGCCTGTGCCTTCTAGCTTGACTTCATGCCCTGGTACCGTATAGCCTTTTTTGAGGGAAATCGATTCATTTAAAATCGGTTCTTCGCCTTGGGCTAAAGCCGTGACTAAATCGTTTTCGGTGTCCTTAAATTGACGATAATAGCCGTACAAATACAAATCCCCATAATTCGGATCATTCGGGTCGGGCGGAGCGTTCAAGGCTTGGTACTGCACCAACTTATACGCCTTGCCGTCGTTAATCAAGCGTTCATTAAAAAGCTTTTCATCGCCTGTTAAGCCACTATTTTCACCCCAAACCGACTCTGAAATGCCTGCCACTTCTTCAGGAGGCATCTTCGCTTTATAAGGAGCAAAGGCGTCTTCAAACGCCTTTCGGGCTTCATCCGCTTGAGGGGTTTGCAACGGCTTACACAAGGCTTCTTTTTCAGCATCGCTCAAAGCCGTCGATGCCCATACCCCTGTTTGAGCAATATCGAGCATATCACGCTTGTCGGTGGCGACGTCATAGGCTTTGCGTCCACCGTTGTAGAGCAAGGTTTCTTGATACAAAACTTGCAAAGGCGACGCTTCTTTCTGTCCTAAAGCTTCGCCTCGTAGGAGCTTGGCTTGCGTATTCTGCCCCCTCAAGACTGCGGCACGAGACGCTGGCACTTCCACCAAAACGTTGCCGTCCGCCGTTTTTTGATACGCCATATTACGTTTCGCCAGTTCCGTATAGACTTGGCTCGGGTCATCAGGCGACAACTCTTCAGGCGTGGCTTTTTCATAAAAACTTTCCACAGGGCTGGTCAATTCCACCAAGTGACGCATCAATTCTTTGGGGTGCAAACTTGCCATGCGAGACATTTCAGACGCTTCACTACAATTGTAGGTACGAATCACATTCAAGTCTTCCGCCGTGCGTTGTTTGGGTAAGACTTGGGCGTTATGCTTGTCTCCGTTAGGATTGTTGACACTTGCCAGCAAGGCTGCTTGAAAGGGAGGCGTCAACGGTGTGTTGTCTTGCTCAATATCCTGCGGATGCGACAAAATGGTGATGGCATCTTTGAGCAAGGTGGGGGCATGCCATCCGTGGGCTTTGGGGGCAAATGCCATGGCGTACAAGTAATACAGCGTGCTATGGGCATTGTCTCCTTGTGTTTGGAGCAAGGGATTTTTAGGATTTTTCAACAGTCCTTCGAGTTGTGCTTGCTCTGCCTTCGGCAGTTGTTGGGAAATTCGGTGAAACATCGCCAAACGAGCTTGAGGCGTTTCAAGCATCTGCCCCTTTTCATCCACAGAAGGAGAGGTGCTCAAGACTTGCAAGAGTTGAGCTTGTTTTAAGGGGTTCTTGGCGAGTTCACCCAATTCTTTGGGTAGAAGTGGTAAGACTTGAATGGGGGTGGCGACTTTAGGGGCATCGAAGGTGTCGGTCACTTTATTTTGATGACGCAAGTCTTTCGCGGTTTGCCGATTGATCGTTTGGCTTGAAGGAACTTTCGCCTTATTTGTGGCGAAAAAGGCATAAGGTAAACTTTGTGTCTGTTGACTTTGAAAATTCGGTGTGCTTGCCATTATAAGATCCTTATTAGTACACGACTATACTAGGATAAAAAGACGATGAATCGAAAATTGTGCCAAAAGCAGAACTTTAAAACCAAAACGTAACAAGATGTAACAAAACTTAAAGTTTCAGCTCCCCCCTGCCGATACACCATGAGAGAGAGTAACAGCATTTAAGACTTGTGTGGGACGATCACACATTCTTTAGGCATAAATATAGAAACAGGATCGACCACATTCATGATGAATATGTTTAACATTCAGCCCCAACAATACCTACCGAGTTCGCCTTCAGGTAATACGGTTCAGGTTATGAATACCATCGCCAGTTCAGATAGGGCAGCGAGTCAATACGGTTCTTTGTCAAATATAATTGGTCAAGCGATGACGGCCGATTTATCATCACAATTAGCCAAAACCAGTGATTTATCTAAAATAAACATCCGTTTAAGTGACATTAAAGGCGATGCAAGAGTCCTTTCCAAAATGACTCCTCAAATGGCGGTTGCTGCAGGCTTAACCATTACAGATGATTTTGGGAATACCGTTATTGGGGCTGCACCTAAACAACAAATGATGATGATGGCTCCTCAACAACAACAACAGATGATGATGGCACCTCAGCAACAAGTGATGCCTCAGCAACAGCCCATGATGGCTTCTCAGCAACCACAACAAATGAATCAGCAACAGCAATTTGCTGTGACGATGATGCAAGAACTAAAAAAAATGCAAGCCCAAATAAATCAACCCGCACCCGCACCTGCACCAGCACCTACTAACACGAGCTTTTCACAAAACAGTTCGCCTGTAAATTCTTGGGCGAGTGTTTCGAATGATCCAAGTGACTATTGGAATCCTTCCCAAGGTACGACTAGTAGTTCTTCTAGCCCTTCCCAAAATAGCAGTGATGACGGAGTTCTAGATTTTTGGGGTAATCCTAGCTCTTCAAGATCTACAGCATCTTCCAGTAGTTCTTCCCCCAACCCATTTTTCGATGTAGGGGCATCCACAGCTACTCAAAAACCCACCACCACTCAAAACAGTAGTTCAACATCAAGTAATACGGCAATTCAAGCACAAATGAATCAAATGATGCAGATGATGATGCAAGGTACTATGCCACAACAACAAACGATGATGCCTCAACAACAAATGATGATGTCGCAACAGCAAATGATGATGCCACAACAACAAATGATGATGCCTCAACAGCAACAGATGTATGCTCCACAACCGCAAATGACGCTTATGGATTTTAAAGCCATGCAATCTGGTACCCAAATGGTTGTGAATGCTCCACAACAAAGAGCACCCCAACAAAGTGCCACGACCCAAAGGGTGATGCAAAACGCTGCTCAGGGTTCTGACGACGGTGGGGTTTCATTCTAGCCAACCGTTCGCTTGAAGCTTCCCCCACATAAGGGATTTTAAAAGGCTGAAACCCTTGATTTACGCTAAGTGTGCCAAGCACACACCTTGCACCTTTTGATTAAAGGGTTACAATAAACAATAACGATTCAATATCGTATGGTGTCTTCGTTGTCCCTACGATTTTTTTGCTTGGTTGTGTACGTCTATGTACACGCCTGTGCAAAAAAACATTAGGCTCCTAGAATCCACCTATACGATCTTCAATCGCTTAAATGAATTGATTTAAAGGAGCCTTTCGCATGAAACTTGCCGTTATTGGAACAGGATACGTCGCCAACGTGACAGGGGCGTGTTTTGCCGCCATGGGTCACCATGTTTCAGTCGGAGGCTTAGACGCCGAACGCATCGAACGCTTGCAGGCAGGCATCGTGCCGTTTTACGAAGAAGGCTTGGAATCGATTGTCAAAACCGAGATTGAAAATAAACATCTGCGTTACACCTTGGATATTCGAGACGCCTGTAAAAACGCCGACATTATCTTCTTATGTATTTCCGCCCAACCTCTTGCCGACGGGCGTATGGATACCAAACACATCGCCAAGATTTTAGAAGACATTTCGCAAGACTTCACCGAAGGGTATCGACTCATCGTCGAACGCAATAATTTACCTGTTAAAACAGGCGATTGGCTCAAGGCGGAAGTCGCACGCAATTTACCGAAAGGTAGCACCTGTACGGTTGAAATTGCCAGTGTTCCTCAATTTTTACGAGAAGGGCATGCCGTCAACGATTTTTATCACCCTGACAGGCTCATTATCGGGGCGGAAACTCATCATTCTAAAGAACTTCTTATGGAATTGTATCAAGATTTACCCGCTCCGATTTTGATGACAGACATCACCACGGCGGAATTGATTAAACATAGCACCAACGCCTTTTTGGCGATGAAAATCTCTTTTATGAACTCGATTGGTCAACTCGCCGAAAAATGTGGGGCGGATGTTGAAATGGTCGCCAAAGGCTTGGGTATGGACAAACGCATTTCGCCTCACTTTTTGCACGCAGGCATTGGCTATGGCGGTATTTTCTTGCCGAGAGATGTACAATCGCTCACCTACCTAGCCAGCCAATATCACCTGAACTTGGATCTTCTAAAAGCCACGGAAACGGTGAATCGTTACCAGCGTATTAGTTTTATTGAACGGGTTGAAAAAGCCTGTGGGGGGCAACTCGCAGGCAAAACCATTGCGGTGTGGGGCTTGTCCTACCGTCCGAATACGGATGACATGCGTGAATGTCCGTCGACGCAGATTATTTGGGGCTTGCAAAATCGAGGTGCCACCGTCAAGGCGTTTGACCCCATTGCCATGCCTGCTGCGGAGCATAAGGTTCGTCGCGTCGAGTTTTGCGAAGACCTTTACGACTGTGCCAAAGGGGCGGATGCCATTGCCATTCTCACCGAATGGCCCGAGTTTTCGCAAGTCAATTTCAGTCAGTTGCGTGAAGCCACGGCTTGCCGTCTGATTGTGGACGGTCGTAACTTGTTCAACCCTGCTCGCATGCAGGAACAGGGCTTTAGCTATTATTCTGTGGGACGCAAAGCTTCTTTAGTAGAAAATGCCTGTACCTTGTAGAGCCTTCTATAGAATGATTTGCAAAAGTTCAAGTCGGATGAAGATTCAAGGAAAAACAAACGGCTTTTGAGGCGTGTACATAGACGTACACAACGAAAAAACGGCTTGTTTTGACACAGAAGATTCGCCGAATGGGACTTTCGCAGAGCTTTCTATAGAATGATTTGCTACTTGACGAGGCGTTGACCTCGTAAGTAGGCTTCAATAAAGGGATCCAAGTCGCCGTCCATGACGACGGTGGTATTGCCGTTTTCATGCCCCGTACGGTGATCCTTCACCAGCGAATAGGGATCAAACACATAGCTACGAATCTGACTGCCAAAGTTGGCGGACAAGGTATCGCCTTTGACGGCAGCCATTTTGGCGTCATGCTCAGCGATTTTCAAGGCGAGTAATTTCGATTTAAGCATGTCCATGGCGATGGCTTTGTTTTGAAGTTGACTGCGTTCCTGTTGGCATCGTGCGACAATGCCTGTGGGTAAATGCACCAAACGCACCGCCGTTTCAACTTTGTTGACGTTCTGCCCACCTGCTCCCCCTGCTCGAGCCGTGCTAAACTCAATGTCTTCGGGGCGAATTTCAATGTGGCTGGCTTCCACGCCTTCCACCAAAGGCGCCACTTCAATACTGGCGAAACTCGTTTGTCGCTTGCCGTTGGCATTAAACGGCGAAATCCGTACCAAGCGATGCACCCCATGTTCCGCTCGGCTATAGCCGTAGGCGTAACGCCCTTTTAGGCGTAAGGTCGCCGATTTTATGCCTGCTTCTTCGCCGTCGCTGCGGTCAATCACTTCGACCGTATAGCCTTTGTTTAGCCCCCAACGGGTGAACATCCGCAAGAGCATTTCCGCCCAATCTTGAGCATCCGTGCCGCCCGCCCCTGCACTAATGGTCAATAAAGCATTGTGAGCATCATATTCTCCGCCGAGCATCTGCTCGAGTTCCCACGCATCCAGAGCGGTTTCTAGTGTCTTGGCGATACCCAAAAACTCCGCTTCAAGGGAAGCGTCTTCCTCCAAGAGTTCAAGCATCAACGTCGCTTCTTCGATCTGCCCTTGCCATAAATCGGCTTGGGCGAGCGTGTTTTTCACTTGCGTAAGAGCTTGCATCACGCTTTGGGCGTTATTGGGATCGTTCCACAAGTCGGGGTCTTGACTTTGCATGTCCAGCGTGTGGAGCTTGTCGAGATTGCTCGTGCTTTTCAGCACGAGGCTGGCCTTGCCCACCCGTTCAGCGAGTCCGTTTAATATGGTGTCGAGTTCATGTTTTTCCATTAGTGACTTTCATTTTTAATCTGTAGGCCATCGTTGTTCTTCTATAATAATGTTAAGCAAATCCCTTATGTTGCTACCACGATACTTTAGTATTAACTGAGAATATTCTTCCCGTATACGGTCAAAAAGTTCACTATTTTCTACAGATTTTTTACCAAAAAAATTCTGACGTTTATCTTGTTCAGTATTTGGAAAGCCCTTTTCGTAAAAAGTGAAAAAATAGATGTGTAAAAAGTATTCTTTAAACGTCTCTTCATATTGACTAAAATTATAAATATCCTGTCGATTCAGCCATATTTGCATTTGATTTATAAACTCTGATTCATCTAAAAGTCGTTTCATCACTTTGTAATAAAAACTGGGTTTTGTTGATTTTAATAAAAGTAAAAACTTGATAAATCCTGTATCATAAGGTAATCGAGATCGAGGCTCTTGAATATTGAATTTAGGAGCTAATAAATCTTTATCACGTTTGTATTGTATCAAACTTCTTAAATCAGGTCGTAATAGGTCAAAGCTTGTTTTTTCACTCAGATCATTATCATCATAAAAAATACCTTCTAATTTGTTGTACTCTGTTCTCGGTAATAATACCGATTTTTGAAAAAAGCGTTTCAAATAACCCTCTGCATCATAACCTTGTCCATAATGATGTTGAACGGTGTGTTTTAACTGCTCATTATCTATTCCTAAAACGACGTTAAGTTGGGGGATGCCTCCTAAAAAATGTTTCAGTTGTTCCAGTAATTCCACCGCATAAGTGGGTTTACACCGTTCTAATTCATCAATAATTAAAATAAAAGCAAAGGGCGTGTCCCCATTTTTCTTTTTTTGTTCACAAGCTTTTTCAATAATAGATTTTAAGGCGTGTTTGAATTGTTTTCGTTCTTCGATAATCTTTCCAAATAAATCAATAGAATTATCGGGTTGTCCTTTTAATAGAAAAGAGGCATAATCACTTACATTCGACAAGCCTATTAACTTGAGAAGTTCTAAGGAGTGTTGTCTCACACTCTCATCATTATCCATCATATCCTGTGCGGTTTTTTGTCTTTTAAAAGAAGATAACATATAGTGCATAAAAGCAACTAAAGGTTCTTGTGCAAAATCTGTTTCCCATGCACTAAAATAGGCACAGGGTATGTTACACTTTTGTAAATCCTTATACCACGTTTCTAAAAAATAAGTTTTCCCACTTCCAAAGGGAGCGTTCAACGCTACAATGGTAGTTTCTTGCTCTTCTTCTTTTGTTTTTTTCTTCTGTACCTCTGTCATTTTCTCTAAGAAACCTTCAAAGCTTTCAGCAAATTTCTTCCTATTTAGAAGGTCCTTAGCCCAAATAGTCTCATTATTATTTTCTTGATTCATATTCACAAAACGTCCTTACATTTAAAAGAGGGGGCTTCAGTCCTATTCTACAACAAAAAGCTCGTGCGTCGCCCCCTTGACAAAGCATCAAACATTTGACACAATACTAAAAGGGGGAGTCCCCAAGTGTTACAGACTTGGAAACTCCTTGCTACCTTATTAGTGCTTAAGCACTAATAAGAAGATTATCAACAGAATCAGTACTTCTGACATAATCATTTTAGCTCACCTCCTTTCTTTTATAGAACGGGGGTGTTGCTTTATTAGCAACCCTCAATTTTAGAATTGCTCATTACAGCCTAGCATAAACAAAGAAAACCGAAAAACCCTAATGCCTCTCATTGCAAGCACGCATCAATTAAGAAGAACGCAAGTTCTTACGTTTGGATTTAGGCGACTCCGTTAAGATGTAATCGGCTTTTAGGCTACCCCCATTGAGATACGCTTCCAAAGCTTGATTGACCAGCGAATTAAGCGTCAAGTCCTGTTCAATCGAATACAGCATCGCCTTACGATGCAAATCGCTTCCCACCCTCACGTTGAACGATCCTTTAAAAGGACTGTCAGGCGTTTTGCCTTGGGATTCGCATAAATCTAAGTAATCGTCTACCGCATCGTGAAAGGCTTGAATCAGATCCTTGACGTTGTCGGCTTCATAGCTAATCAAAGAAGGAATAAACGCCACTTTGCCAAAAAGCACTTGGTCTTCAGGGCTGAAGTCCACTTTGCCGTAGTATCCTTTGTATTCCATTAAATGTGTCATAGGAGTTGCTCCGTTTTAAGTAGTTCAATAATTTGTTCGAGCTGGTATTGTTTCAGAATCGGCGTGGGGTGTGGCTTATGCAGTGTAATCGTGGGATGCGTGGGGTGTATAAAACGCCTTCGAGAGCCGCCTGTTTTGCCTTGTGCGATTTCTTCATAGCCGAATGCAAAAAGTACCTTACGCAATTCTTGCCACGTGAAATCCTTTGGTTTTTTGAGTAGTCGTTGTTTGAGCTTGTCTTGTTGCGACATTTTAATGCAACCTTTCTTAGTTGCATTATGACAAATTTATGTACAGAATGCAAGTCTGTTGATAAATTAGCTAAAGTTTACCAGACCCCTGTTAATTGCTTTGTCGTCACAGACCTTTTGAGGTGAAAATAAACCGTTTAGTCACTTCTTAATGAATTCGTCCACATTAAAAATCGTGTAGCATTTTCAGATTCGTTGATTCTTCAACATTTTTATGCTAAAGTTTAAATGCTATAGGTCTTGTTTTTTCTTATGAGAGGGCATTAAAGTGTTCAAAATAGGGATCCTTCTGTATCGATCGGACCTTTTCTTATTGAGAAAAATGTTGGACGTACTCACGATGATTGACGACCTTTCTCTCCCTCTGAAAATGGAGTTTCGGGACCATTCGCCTCAGCCTCAAGAAGCGGATGTGCTTCAATTGATTTGCGACTATCCACAACTCAATATCTGCTACACTCAGGGCGAAAACCTGGGCTTTGGTGCAGGGCATAATGCGATGATGGCATCCGAGGCTTTTACGTATTATTTGGCGTTAAACCCTGACGGCATTCCTCACCCTGAAATGCTTTCATCCTTGCTACGCTTTGCGAAAGGCAAGCAGGGACTCTTTGAAGCACGTCAATTCCCTGAAGAGCATCCGAAGGTGCATCACCCTGAAACAGGCGAAACCGAGTGGTGTTCGGGCTGTGCTTTAATGATCCCCTATGAGACATATCAAAAGACTCAGGGCTTTGATGATAGTTTCTTTATGTATATTGAAGATGTCGATTTGTCTTGGCGAGTTCGAGAAGCAGGCATGAAATGTTATACCGTGCAAGACGCTCTCTTTTTTCACGATACCTTTAACCCAGATCGAGACGAAACGGCTATAAAAGCAATGATGGGCCGCTCATATGCTATTCTCAAACAAAAACATCGGCATAGTAAAATGGCCAATTTTAAACAACGTTTTTCTTTTGCAGATACACGGTGGTAAACGAAAATGCCTTTTGAAAATGAGATGATTTCTATTGTGATGCGTACGACCCCCCATCGGCATGAAGATGTCGTGCGAGCCGTCTTTAGCGTCTATGCGAATCGTTACCCAGAAAAAGAAGTGGTGCTGGTGTATCAGGGAAAAGACACCGATGATTTCATGGCATTGCAAAAACGTTTGAACGTGTTTCAATCGCATTTGTCGTTTCAGTTTATTCAAAACCCCACGGATGAGGATGAGCGAGCCAAAAATCTTAATTTGGGTATTCAATCCGCCAGTGGTCGCTATATCGCTTTTTTAGATGATGACGACATCCTTTCGCCACACGGGTTAAGCTTGATACATGAACATCTGAAACACACAGGACTTCCATGGGGATTCGGTTTGATTCGGCAAAGTACGGTGAATGAAGACGGGTATATTGAATCTCAAAAGCCGTTTCACTGCCCCAAGCGATTCATGGCATTGGCGTTATTGTTTGACAACTGCCTGCCCATTCACGCTTCGCTTTATGACCGTCAGCAAATCGATGCGAATGCCCTAAAAACAGTAGAAGGTCTGACGTATTCCGAAGATTATGCGTTGATTTTAAACCTACTCATTCACGGTTACACCCCTGCTTTTGTAGACGTGCTAGCAGGCTACTATCACTATACAGGTCAACATAATCGATCGCCTCACGACAACATGGTGGACCGTTCGGCGTCTCAAGCCGTGATTGAGGATTTACGCCAGCGTCTTTTGGCACAAAATACCATTTACGCCCAAGCTGTTCATTTTATTGAACTTTTAAATCTTCGCCACTTTTTATTTACAGATCGTGTCATTTACAAGCAAAAATGCTTTAAAACCAGACGCTGGCTACTGCAACCGCTCTTGGTGAAACTCATTAAACAAAAAAAGTAATTGTAAAAGGATTTAAGAATGAAGACCCAATGGAAATTTTTTGGCGTGCCACTGTTTAGAATACAAGACAGTGTCGATTGCATTCGTGTCTTTGTTTTGGGCATTCATCTCTTTAAATATAGGACGCCTTTACACAACTTAGTACGGAACTTCAAAAAAGCCAATCGCATGAACTGCTTAGCGTTTGATGAGGCGATTGCCCAAGAGGCGAAAAAATTTGATGCCTTACCCACCCTGCCCGAAACGAAAGAGGACACCGTCCTGTTTCTCGCTTCTGAATTTTATGAATCGGGGGGGCATTCTAAGTGCGTTTTGAATTTGGCGAAACTGTTGCAAAGGGACTACAAAGCTCACGTTTTTTTGACTCGATTAAAGCAAACAGAGGCAAATGCCTCTCATTTTTTGGCACAATTAAAGCAATGGACTTTAGTCGAAGGGGCAAACTTGGGTTTTCTCGATGTTCAAAAACAGATTGAAACCGCTTTTGAACATATTGTGCAAGTCGCCCCCAAAGTCGTTTTCGTCTTTGCTCATATGGATGATGTGTTTTCCACGATGCTTTTAGCACTCATTAAACAGCATACGTCCATTAAAATCATCTACTTTAATCATGGGTCTCATTACCCTGCTTTGGGCTTTGCCTTTGCGGATTTAGTGCTAGAAGGCATGCCCACCACGCACTATGTGACCAAGCATTTTAGAGGCATCGATAAATGCCACGTCGTGGGATTGCCCGATCAAGCGAAAGAAGACATCGCCACTATTTCCGCCGAAGAAAAAGCTAGCCTTCGTGAAAGACTAGGGCTAGCGCCTCATCACGCCCTGCTCATGAGTGCGGGTACAGGCTATAAATTTTTTGAAGGCGAGACATCGCCGTATTTTGCCATGCTCAACGAGATTCTTTCGCAAGATGAACATAGTCACTGGGTGATTTTCTCTGAATTTAACCCAACGGAACACGCCCTCATTCAACAGCATGTAGATTCGAAAAACCGAAGCCGTCTAAAAATACGCCCCTTTACGCCACAGTATCGGGCGTATTTTCAAGCCTGCGATGTCTATGTGGACAGCTTCCCCGTAAGTGGAGCGTTAATGCAGGTGGAACTGATGGGGCTAAAAGTGCCAACCGTGGTGAAGATTAATCGGGACAATGCGTTAACCTCTTTCCATGAATACTTTGACGCAAGCTTTCCGTATTTGTGTGAAGACGTGGCGGCGATGAAAGCGGGGATTTTGGAGTTGTTGTCTCACCCTGAAAAACGGCTCTCGGCGGTGGAACAGAACTTTCAGCACTACTTAAGCCATTATGAAGCGGAGGCAGTGCGTCAAAAATACAAGGCGTTGATTGATGGCAGTAACCGCTTAAGCGACTTTTATGATACATTAGATGAGTCGTTAACCTATCAGTTTAAGGATTTACATGTATGAAAATCAGCATTTTAACAGACGAAAAAAGTTGGTTTAACAGATATGTCAATGAATTAAAACACCTTTTAAAAGAAAGAGGACATGTTGTTGACATGACTCATGATGCCCACAACATAACGAACGGAGAAGTCTGTTTTTTGCTGGGCGTTTATTCTTTAGTCAAGCAGGACATTCTGTCTCGAAATCACCATAACTTAGTGATTCACGCCTCCGATTTACCTCTAGGTAAAGGGTGGGCTCCACTGGCATGGCAAGTGCTTGAAGGAAAGAATGAAATTCCTGTATGTTTATTTGAAGCAACTGAACAAGTCGATGCAGGGGACATCTATATCAAAAGTTTCATTAAGCTAGAAGGACACGAGCTTTGTGATGAAATCCGATTCAAACAAGCTCAAAATATGATTGAACTATGCTTGAAATTTGTAGATGACTATCCACAAATTCTTCAGCTTGCCATATCACAGACGGGGGAAGAAACGTTTTATCCAAGAAGAACGTCCGATTCGAGTGAGTTAGATATAAACAAATCTATCAAAGAGCAATTTAATCTGTTAAGGATTGCCGATAATAATGATTACCCCGCTTTTTTTTATCATGAAGGTTATAAATATACTTTAAAAATGGAGAAATCTAAATGAAACGGCTCAAAACGTTTATTAAAAATCTAAAACACTTGGGCAAGGTGGATTTAAAAAGCCTGCAAGAATCCCATTTAGATTATGACCTGATACTGAATAACCTTAAATATGAAGTCTATGATGAGATTCAGACGCTTCGCATCCCTTCAATTCTGAATGTAGAAGACAGCATTCGCACGCTCATCACGAACAAAACAGCCAGCCTCTGCCGATTTGGAGATGCTGAAATCCAGCTCCTTAAGGGGAAGGACATTCCCCTGCAAACCGCATCGCCAGAACTTTCGGCTCGTTTTCGAGAAATTTTAGCGTCTACGCAAGAAAATGTGTTGATTGCCTTTCCTAGAGTATTGTATACGTCTAAACAAAACATCGTGCCGTTTGCCCGACGGTTTTGGCGAGAAAATGGGCAAGCGTTTCGCAACGAACTGGAAAAGTACATCGATTTTAATCACCCCTATTACGCCGCTGAATTGACGTTGGCGTCCAACTTATTTGAAAGCTACGATGTCAAAGCCTACTTCGAGAAAATCGCCAAAATCTGGCAAGACCAAGCGATTACGATCGTCTGTGGGGAAACGGTTTTTCAGCACATTGAATATAACATCTTTGATGTGGCAGAATCGGTCGATTATGTCTTGGCTCCGTCATTGAATGCCTTTGATGTTTATGATACGCTTTTGGAGCGTTGCCGAGCAATACCCCAGCATCATGTGATTATTCTGATACTGGGCCCAACGGCGAAAGTGCTGGCGTATGATCTCGCTCAACAGGGCTTTCGAGCCTTGGATTTGGGACATATTGCCAAGTCTTACGATTGGTATAGAAAACAGAAATCCGCCAAAGACTTAAGCAGTGCCATTGATTTTTTTAATCCTGATTAAACAGGGAATGAAAGGACTATATCTTGATTAATCCAAATATATCTGTACTTATGCCAGCTTATAAAACGAAGCCTCACCATTTAAAAGAAGCTATTGATAGCATCTTGACACAGACCTATTACAACTTAGAACTCATTATTTTAGACGACTGCCCTGAAGACAAAACGGTGGAAGAGATTGTTAAATCCTATTCTGATGAACGAATTAAGTATTTTAGAAATGAAAAAAATCTAGGAATTGCGGAAACTCGAAACAAGTTAATGGACATTTCTTTTAAATCGACGAGTCAATTCATTGCAATTCTTGACCATGATGATATACAGCTACCTACAAAATTTGAAAAAATGATTAATGTATTTGAAAAAAATCCCCACATTGGTGTAGTTGGCACTGGTTATTTTGAATGGTGGGAAAAATCAGATAAATTTAAAACACATTTACTACCCGAATTTGATTTTTTAATACGATTGTATACCTTTCTTCAAAGAAGTGGCATTATAGGTCACAGCATGGTCCGAAAAGAATTATTAGAAAGAAATAATCTAAGATATTTGCACCAATATTCAGAAAATTCAGATCAAATGATGTGGATGGACCTGTTAAAGCATACACAATTTTATAACATTCAAGAACCACTCATGAAATACAGATGGCATGACACGAATACGAGTGTGCTATTGAAAGATAGGGAAAGTGAGTTTGTTCAATCTATAACAAATTACTTAGAAGAGCACTATAAACAAGAATCAATCGCCTCTCATATCGCCTTGAATGAATTACGCCCACCAGCTAAAAAGGCTAAAAAATACAAGCGTTTATTTATTGCCAGTATTTTAATATCATCTATACTTATCTTTATAATTATTCTACTTGTTTACAGTAAATTTGGTATTGTATAGCCTGTTTTATCTAGTGAACACTATAGAATCCGTCCTTTGGTAGTGCATTGACTTACATCAATATCTATTTTAGAATGAACTGAGTTTACACTAGCTGAAATAAAGAATCGTATATGCTTATTAATGACACTTATAGACTTCGATTGATTGAAGAAACAGATCTATCGTTTTTGAAAGATTTAAGGGAATCTCCCCAAACAAGTCAATACTTAGGTTCGTTTCATATGTTCAATATGGCCAAGCAAAAAAAATGGTTTGAAGGCTTGCAAAACGATTCATCTAAAATGTTTTTAATGTTCGAACAGTTTGAAGAATCCGATTGGCAACCAATCGGTATGGTGAGAATTTCTGACATAGATTTTATTAACCGTTCAATGTGTGTTGGCGGAGACATTTGCCCAGAATTTCGAGGCAAAGGGCATGCCCCAAAAATGTATGATCTCATTTTTAGGCTTGGTTTTGATTATTATAATATGAATCGTTTATGGTTATTGGTATTAGAAAATAATGAGCCGGCAAAGAACCTCTATAAAAAAGTGGGTTTTGTCAATGAAGGCGTACAACGACAAGCGATTTTTAAAGAAGGGCAGTATCACGATTATATAATGATGAGTCTATTACGTGGAGAATATGAAAATGGAACATAAGAAAACAATCCCACTATTTAAGGTTTTTATTTCCCCTACGATTGACAAACCTTTACTGGAAGTCATTCATAGTGGCTGGATTGGTGAAGGTCCTAAAGTTAAAGAATTTGAGCAAAACCTAATTGCCTACACTGGCAATGAAAAACTAGTCACCGTAAATGCGGGAACTTCAGCGCTTCATTTGGCTTACCATTTGGCGTTAAATCAAAAAGCTTACAAAGGCTATTATAATTCTAATGAAGACGAAATTATTTCAACCCCCATTACATGCACCGCAACGAATACGCCTATTCTAAATTGCGGAGCCAAAATTGTTTGGGCAGATGTGGACCCCATTACAGGGAACATTCTACCAGAAGATATTGAAAGAAAAATCACGAAGCACACCAAAGCCATTTCAATGGTGCATTGGGGAGGAAATCCCTGTGAAATTGAGAAAATCAACTTAATTGCACAACAGTATGGACTTAAAACCATAGAAGATGGTGCACATGCCATGGGTATGGAATACCAAGGCAAGCCGTTTGGCAATCATTCTGACTATTCAATGAACTCTTTACAGGCCATTAAACATATCACTTCTATAGATGGAGGCTTGCTTTACTTTAAATCTGAAAAAGATTTTGAAAGAGCCAAGTTGCTCCGTTGGTTTGGAATAGACAGAACCATTCGTGAAGGTGTTGATTTACGCTGTGAAATTGACGTTCCTGAAGCGGGGTATAAATTCCATATGAATGACGTTTGTGCCGTTATTGGAAATGAAAACTTTAAGCACCTGAATGACATTGTTGGCAAGCATCGTGAAAATGCTTATTTTTATAATGAAGCGTTTAAAGAGGTGGACGCCATTACGCTGTGTCCCGAAAATCCTTATGGTAAATCGGCTTACTGGCTGTATACCTTTCATGTAAACAATCGAGATGAGTTAATGAAAACGCTGAATGAAAAAGGTGTGATGTCTTCAAAAGTTCATGCGAGAAATGACACACATTCAATGTTTGCAGAGTTTAGGGCAGATCTGCCTAATGCCGAACAGTTCAATGCCACTCATCTTTGTATTCCCGTCGGCTGGTGGGTTACAAAAGAAGAACGAGAATACATTGCTGAAATGGTGATTCAATATGCTCGCTAAATTATTTAAAAAGCACTTTGGCTTAACCGTAGAGGTGTAAGATGAAACAGACCTATGATCTCATATACTCGCTCGGCACCGATTGTGCCTGTGCGTTGTACATGAATCGCTTTAAATTGAGACGTGTTTCAGGACCTTTTGACTGGTTGACTCACGCCTTGTTTCAAACCCGAATGGAATTGATTTTGACACATTTTCAGGACTTTATGAATGTAAAGGATATGAAGTTCCTTGAAAAAGACCCCACTGTTCTCAATGATGAGACCCACGATTATTACGAAAACGTGGTGACGGACTTTTATTTTTACCATGATTTCAAAGCGAATTTAGCTCTTGACGCTCAAATAGGAGCGGTTCAGCAAAAGTACGATCGGCGAATTCAGCGGTTTTATCAGCAAATCCACGCCAACAATCGAGTACTGTTGATTTGGCTCGCTCATAATCAGGCAACGGATGATCGTCTCGTCTTAGACTACAGCGAAAAGCTCATCTCGTTTTTTCAAAAGCCGATTGATTTTCTCATCATCGAACATGATGCCACCAAAGCGGATGGAGCAATCGAACGCAACGCCCTTTCGCCTCATGTGGTGAAGTATCGCTTGTTTAGCTACGGCTATGATGAGAAGGGGAATCCCACGACCTTGGGGAATGAAGAGGCGTTGAATCCGATTTTTGCCCAGTATGAATTGCATAGATCCCTTGGCGAAAAATTGAAAAACCGTGCGTTGAAAGTTCTCTTTAAAGGGATGCTGATATTGACGCCTGTTAAAGCTTGGAGAAAAAAAATGAAGAAGCAAGTTGCCAAGTATGATTATTAAAGATGTTGGTTTATCTTGACTCCCACTTTTTCATAGCTTTCTCACACATTGTAACAGTTTCGCAATCATTGGTTTGAAAGATTCTTTATTAGATTAGCCCCTTTATTTATAGGGCATCTGTTCAAGAAAATACCCCTCTTCTTATTAAACCTCTAAGGAAATACCCTGCTATGGCCGTTAATTACAACAACCCCTTTTCCAATTTAAATGTAAAAAAACCGTTTCAAATCCAAGAAAAAGCCGCCGATAAGCAATCCGTTGACTTTATCAAAACACATGATACCGACGGCAGTGGTGGATTAAACCTGCAAGAACTTGTGGATGCTGGTGGATTGCTCGGCGATCAAGCTAGCATGACGCCTCAAGCGAAGGAAAAACTCAAACGGCTTTATTCTTCTGTTGCAGGTTCTGACGAGTTAAGTGCCGTGGAACTCACCCAAGCTCGCTTGGTGATGGACAATTCCATTCAAGGTGGTGACGGTCAAATTACCGCCGAAGAACAGCAAGCCTTTGAACAAAATCTTGAAAACAACCTTCAAGGCAACTCGAAATTGGGGCAGACGATCAATTACAGTAACCTCTTTGAGTTTGGAAAAAGTACTGGTGTTCATGATAAACTCGCCCCTTCCGCCATTGAGAAGAAAGACGCTTTCGGCTATGCCAATGTCGCCAATGAAGACTTACTTTCCACTTCGCAGATTATGAAGGAACATGATGACATTCTCACCAAACTCATGAAAGCCCTTGGCACCATGAATAACGGTGTTTTAGGTATGGGAAGCGGTACTGCTCTTGGTCCTGATCCTAACATGCAGGTAGCACTTTTGTATCAGAATCTTCAAGGTATGCTAGAGCGAACAGCTGCTATTCAAAAAAAGGGAAAACTGGGCGGTATTCCACCTATTTCACCAAGTCAAAATCCTTAAAAGCACTAAACAAGTAACGCATCCCCTGAACGATGCAACTTGGCATACGCCCCATTTTGAGCCAACAATGCTTGATGCGTCCCTGTCTCGACGATCTCGCCATGGTTCATTACCGCAATGACATCACAATGCTGAATTGTACTCAATCGATGTGCAATCACAATCACCGTTCTATCCCGCATTAAAACGTCAATCGCCTGCTGAACCATGCGTTCGCTTTCATTGTCCAGAGCAGACGTCGCTTCATCCAAGACCAAAATCGGGGCGTTGCGTAATAAGGCTCGTGCAATGGCTAAACGCTGACGTTGCCCACCTGAAAGTAGGACGCCTCGCTCGCCCAGTAGGGTATCTAGCCCGTCGGGTAACTGATTTTCCACCATGTCTAACAAATACGCATTGGCAAGGGCTTCCTTGAGTTCGGCTTCGGTGGCGGCAGGCTTAATCAATAACAAGTTGTCTCGTAAGGTGCCGTGAAAAATGAAATTGTCCTGAAACACGGCACTAATGAGCTGGCGAAAGGACGCTTCTTCAATCTGATCAATGGACGTGCCGTCAATCGAAATAGCCCCTTCGCTAGGATCATAGAGCCGTAACAGCAAGTGAGCTAGCGTCGATTTACCACTGCCTGATCCCCCCACAAAGGCAACGCTCTGCCCTTTTTTAATGGAAAGATTGAGGCTTTTTAAAACCTTCGGCAAATGCGGTCGATACTGAAAAGAAAGATCCTTAATGTCGATCGCCGTTTCCAAGTGATGAATAGGAACACTTCCCACAGGCTTCGCTTCAATGGGTCGGTCGATGCGATCAAAGACCCGTTCAAGGGCTAAAAACGCCAAATGAAATTGCGTAGAAGAATTGCCCAAACTTTTAATCGGTGTGTAAAGCAGAATCAGCGACGTGATAAAAGCGGCGAATCCGCCAGCAGTGAGTGTGCCGTCCTGAATAAGAATAGAGCCATAATACAAAACAAGCCCAATGCCAAGACCAGCGATCGTGTGCATGAGAGGCGTCAAAATCCCTGAGATTTGAGCCATACGGATGCTGACCTTCCGCACCACTTTAAGCGCTTGGCTCAATAAACCCAGCTGATGAGACTGCAACCGAAACAGTTTAATCACACGGTTACCTTGCAAGGCTTCAATATAAGGAATCGTGAGTTGTGTATTGGCATTGAGACTTTGTTCGCTGACACGCTTAAGGTATTTGCGAGAAATCGTAATGGGGATGACAATCGTGCCTAAAACACCCAAGGCAATAAACGCCAATTGTGGAGACAATCCCAGTAAGGTTAAAGAAAGCCCAGCGACACTAAAAAAGCGAATGGTGGCGGTTTTGAAAATATCGGTTAAACCAGCGGTTGCCGTGTCTGAATCGCCACAAAAATGCGAAATGACTTCACCGCTTGAAGAGGCGTCGTACCAAGCGGCTTCATAATTAAGCAATTTGGCGAATAAATCTTGCTTGAGCCGTTGACTCACATCGACACGTACCACAGCGTTTGTCACCGTCGACGTATAATTAAAAACCCCCTGAATCATCGTAAACAGCACAATGCCCACAGGAATATAATAGGCTTTTTCCATAAGATTAATTTGAGCCAACAGAGTTTCATAGGGCTTTAAGACGCTCAAAAATGGCGTGACCCACGCAGGCAAAGACTGCAAGACTTCAAGCAGGTTTTTATGCTCAAAGATCGTATCCATAAACAGCTTGATGGCAAGGGGCATCATGGCATCCAACAAGCCCACCATAATGGCACAGCCCATCGCCAGTAAAAACAGGGGTAGAGAAGGTGCCACATAAGGCCAGAGGCGTTTATACTCTCTTAGAAATAGAAAAGAGCTTTGAAGTCCAAGAAGGAATTTATTAGTCATAGGCTTATCTGAAATGTTTGTCTCCCAAGCAGATGTTGGAACCACGAGCCGCATGCACGAGGTCGCTGTCTTGCTTGACGAAATTGTATTCGCTAATCGCTTGTTCCAAAGGAACGGCAATAACGGTATTGTTGTGGTAAGACGCCATTTTGCCAAAGTCTCCATTTAAGACCATTTCAGCGGCTTTTACGCCAAATTGAGTCGACAAAATACGGTCGTACGCACAAGGTGTTCCGCCGCGTTGTAGGTGACCCAAAATCATCACACGACTGTCGACATCTACGCGTTTTTTAAGCTCTTCATTCAACTGATGCCCCACGCCTCCGTAAAGGACGTTCGCATAGCCGACTTCGGTGGATGCTTTGCTGACGACATCGCCGTCTTTGGCTTTCGCCCCTTCGGCGATGACCACAATGGCAAAGCCTTCTCGTTCCATTTGCGATTTAATTTTAGCAGCGACACCGTCCACGCTGTAAGGGATTTCAGGAATCAAAGCGACATCGGCTCCGCCTGCGATGGCGGCTGAAAGAGCGATCCAGCCAGCGTGACGACCCATGACTTCCAAGATCATCAAGCGGTTATGAGAAGAAGCGGTCGTCACCAAGCGATCCACGGCTTCAGTGGCGATTTCAACCGCCGTTTGAAAGCCAAAGGTCACATCGGTTGCGGAAAGGTCGTTGTCAATGGTTTTCGGCACGCCGACCATGTTCATGCCTCGTTGTTGGAGCTTATAGGCAATATCCATAGATCCTTCGCCACCAATGGAAATGACGGCTTCCACGCCAAGCTTGTCGAGGCGTTCTTTCATGTCTTCCACACGATCTTCGGTGTGCCAGCTACCGTCGGCATCAACGACAGGCCACGCAAGAGGACCACCTTTGTTCGTGGTTTTAAGAATCGTACCGCCACGAATATGAATGCCACTTACCGCTGCGTCGTCTAGCAGCATGACTTCCATGGGGTCTTTCAAAACGCCGTTAAAGGCTTCCATGCTTCCCAACACTTCCCATTCTTCTTCGTGGTCAAAACGCTTGACAATGGCACGAATAACGGCATTTAATCCTGGGCAGTCTCCACCACCTGTGGCGACCAGTACTCGACGTTTTTGCACGGGCAAATCTCCTCAACGGGTTAAATCTGACGAATTAGACCTCTTTTTGGGCGAGCCTAATTTCTATATCCCCTATTTGAACACAGACAAAATAATAAGGCAATGCTCCCCACTATGCCAATTGCTGATTTAGATGAAAAAGGGCTTCATTGTAATTTTTAGAGGCTTCATAATCCCTGCACTTAACCCTGTGATTGTGCCTAGCATCCTTATGGGAAGGTGTACCTGTATCCCTTGCTCTATGTGCTAAATGACCTCAAATTGTGAGTTTGTAACTGCCTAAGGGTAAGCATATACACTTCGTTAGGTCACTTCAATATTCAAGAGTATTTCTTTAATGGAACCATTTTTAATAATGTTCCTAATTTGAGCCGTTACATGATTCTTTTGTAACGCATTAGCGACAGATTCACTATGGATAATTTTAATATATCCAAGTTCTGATCCGCCATATAGGACTTTTACAGCAAAGGGATCATATTCATTTTCGGGTTCAGCTAGCAACGTGATTTTCTCATAAGACTGTGACTGTTTGATTCGGTCTAACAGAGATTCATCCGCATGATGCAAGCCTGCTACTTCAGTTAGAAAACGAGCCGGCACTTCGTCGTGAGGAGCAATGAATTCAAACGTATCGGTATGTAGCTTGGCACCAGTCAATCCCAAAAGAGCAAAGTTACTGCCTTTATAGCTTTCCGCATTCCAATATCTTAAGAACTTGTCATAATCACTCCTGCTTGAATCGACGAGTCTTCTTGCAAAAGTGCTTAACACATCACCTTCATAAATAGTTTCACACAATTCGAAAGCAGGATAACCAGTAAATCCTGCCTTCTTTGCTTCATTTAACTTGTCTGTAAACAGATATTCGAATCTATAACCTTCAAGAGCCTCCACTAATTTGGCAACAACAAAACGTCTCTGACCTTCTGCTTTACGCCATGTTAAATAAGTTGTTTTCGTATTAAATGTACTCATAAGGTTAATAACTTTTCCATTTTTTGTTTTCTGAGTTCTAATATTTTCAGTATAATCTGACTTCTATGTTCTGAAAAAATATAGGCTTGAGGAACCTCTAGTTGACGTATTTCTTTCATCGTCTCATTGACAGCGTCAATATAATCTATTGTTAAGAATTTCTCAATGATGTCTTTTGTTTCAACTTCGTCTTGAATTAATTTTTCGATTAACTCAAAGTGATTGTATCGTCTCTTGTCCTCATTGTTCCAATGCAGATTCGGAGGCTTACCGTTTTCTACATATTTCAAAATTTTTTCATCAGTATTCCATTTAGACTCAATCTCTTGATCACTTAATTCTCGCATTAAACAAGAAGCATTGTCATAAAAAGGAGAAAATCTAGGATGAATGCGAGAATTATTAAAAAGATAACATATTCCCCAGTTTTCATCATGCCTATCATTATTTCCAATTAGACAATCAAATACAAGCATCGTTTTATAAGTTTCCCATGCAGGGTCAGAATCAAAGAATTCTTTAATTGAACACACATTATGCGAATATTTTTCAGATCTAAACTTTAAAAAGTCTTTAGCTTCTATAAGTATTTCATCTGTTTGTAAAAAATTTTCCACCAATACGCCATAATCGCAATCAGTTCTAGCAATTTGGGCTTCTGGAATATTTAATCCTAACGCTTTTCCTAAATGATAGGCGATAATTTCCGTCCAAATTTCACTAGTGATATACCCCTGTGATTCGAAGACTTTAGGTAATTTGTATAAGAACTTTTTCCCGTCACTAACTCTTTGATACCATGCTTTTACTCGTTTTCCTTTGGAAGACAAGCCTTCAATTTCAGTCCATTCTCTTTCAGTAATTTCTAGAATTTCCACACACCATAGCATCCTTGATTCATTCTCAGTAATTCTATCTTCACAAAAAAGTAATGAGATTGCAAGTTAATAATACTACAAAAAGTGGTATCAGTACTTAATTCCTTACATTCGCTATTCCTCTGTAGTATCCTTATTCTGCGTTAGGAGACCGCTTGTCGGATGTAGGAAGTGGAGGGGGGAGAATGGTAATTTCTCTGTAGTATCTTTTTTCTTCATTAAGAAACGACTAGGAATAAAAATAGCTAGATAAGTACCAAAAGGAACAGCAAAAAGAAGCAGAAGAAGAGAACCCCAATTAAAGCCATATGTGAGTAGTCTTGCTATACCTTTTATGGCAAGATCTATTATAAGCCAAGAAGCTTTAAATATATAAGCCAAATAACCCAAAAGAATAAGTGACTTCCATAAATCATTTAGGAGTTTTTTTAACCAAGCCATGCGATTTGGAACAGCCAATAAGTTCATCAAAATACCCAGTCCAAAAAAAGCAATTACGGTCGTGAAAATCAAGCGATTTTCGGGATCTTGAAGATCCAAATAATCAAGCAAAACATACAGCCCCAAAAAAGCACTTAAGAGATTCCCAATCCAAGACATGCCTTGTTTTCCTTTTCATACTTGGGCTTCAGTGATCCACATCATCATACGAAAGAAACTTCAACAAGTAGATTCACGGATTATACATCAAAGTTCAAATAAAACACACTATTTTTCAAACAAAAAAGGGATGCCCTGTGGCATCCCTTCAAAAACTTGAAAAACCAAGCCCTATCGCACAACGGCGTTTTCAGGGTGTTTACGAGGCATTCAGGTGTTGTTTTCAAACCGTGGCTCTGTCCCCCCTCCTAATTTTAGGAGGGGGTTAGGGGGCGGTTAAACCACAAACGGAGTCTAAAGTTTAACCTCACCCTCGAACGTCTTACGACGTTCTCTTCCCTCTCCTAAAATTAGGAGAGGGGACAAAAACACGATACACCAGCCCCACAAAAAAGGGATGCCCTGTGGCATCCCTTCAAAAACTTGAAAAACCAAGCCCCTATCGCACGACGGCGTTTTCAGGGCATTTCGTTATTTTTTACCCCACTCACAATACTTTTACTATTTTTCTGTATACTCGTCTTTGTACACTTCACACATCTGCGAGTCTAGGCTCCTAGAATCCACCTATACGCTATTCAATCGTTTAAATGGTATTATATGACGTATAATCAAGGAGCCTTAACTATTGACAAAGCGATTGCCACCCCCTACCACCTTCCAATGCAGCCAGTGCGGACACTGCTGTAACACATGGCGAGTCCCCATTGACACGCCACGTGCTGATGCCCTGCTTAAGCTCGATTGGGTGAAGGCTCGCTTGGCATCCGAGGGGGTGGATTTTGAAATCATCGACGATTGGGGGTATTTTCTACCTCTAAAAGCCAACAACGAATGCGTGTTTTGGGATGATGCCTTGCACTGCCTGATTCATCACCATGAAGGGGCGGACGCCAAACCGTTAGACTGCCAACGCTTTCCCTTTGCTCGCTTGCCCAATGCGGATGCCAGCGAAGCCCCTCGCTACGATGTTTCCGCCGCCTGCTCAACGGTCGCCAAGTCGCACTTGTTTTTGTGGAACAACCCTGTGCAACCTGCCGAACTCGAAACGCTCGCCACGGCATCCGATGCCTTACCGTCGCCCTTTCACCCCACAGGGCTTCACGAAAAAACCAGCTATGCCCGCTTTCCCTTTCCGTTTCACAGATTTCAACGCTTTTCAAGATCGCATTTTCAAGCCTTTGTCGAAGCCGAAATCCTCCCCCTTTTGCAAGATGAATCGCTCACGCCTTGGCAAGCCTTGCGAGCGGTGCAGGATCTCACCTTGTCGAAGTCTCGCAAGACGCAAGGCATTTTGGCTCCGACGGCGAAGCAAACGCATCATGTGTTGGGGACTTGGCTACGTAGTGAATACGGCAATTTCCCCTTGTGGCAATGGCGATTCAAGGGGCGTTATCAGGATCCTCGCTTGTTTGGGGATGCCATCATCACCGAAAAAGCCCTCGCTGGCATTGATTTTCCCGCCGACTTAATGGATCGCTATGGCAAGCCGTTTTTGTTTCACGTGTTGCGTCGAGAAAGCCCGTTGTTGTATGGGGCGTCGTTTTGGCATAGCGTGGTGATGGCGAAAATTGCCTATGTCTTGCTGGATTTTTATAGTCGGGCGTTTACCTTGCAATGCGAAGAAAATGTGGTGACGGAAGAGCAGGTGCAATTGGCGATACGGTGCATTGAGCGGTATTACACGGCACATCAACCTCGTTTTTTGGCGAAAATCGAGGCGAATCCGCATTTGGCGTTGGGGGTCTGGTGGCTTTAGAGTGTTACGTTTTTAAAGCATTGTAACAATGTGTAACGCAAGTGTTCCAAGCTAGGCTTGAGGGGCTTTTATGTGAGTGTAAGATCATGTGGATCTTGCTATAATACCCGATAATAAAAAAGGAAAAAATGTCGATGAATATCGCCCCTCGTTTCGCAGGCGCTCGCCTTACCCCCCCACTACACAAGTGAAAGAAAGTAACTTCCAACGTAATGGGAGTGTACAAGCATCTTTAGAAGAACAGTTTATAAAAGCTGGACAAGATGTTTATTTTTGGAGAAAACAGAATTCTTTTACAAAAACACAAAAGACACTTGAAGAATTAGAAAAAGCTTGGAAAGAATTTAATGCTCTTAATGAACAGGTGAAACAGGCAGAACTTCAACTATCTTCAGACGCTTTGAGGATTAAGCAACTCGTATATCAGTATATAGATCTCAATTCACCGCCTCCCCCCGTTATGAAGGACAGATTTAACTAAATCATTCATAAGCTTAGCGTGATGATGCATTATCGTATCATCACGCTTTTTTGTGAAAATCGAGGGTTTGTGATAAGATAGAAACGTTAACAACTGTTTTTGAGTAAGCCTTATGTCTTCCACCCTTTCCCCCATGCAATTGAGACGTCAGCTCGTCGATACCCTTCAACTGATGCAATCCCAAACGACCCCCTCTCGCACCGAACGAGAAAAAGCAGGTCACTATTTATTGTCGTTAGCACCGAAAGAAGGGTGGTATCCCTTCTTATTAAAAGAACTCGAAACGTGCGAAAACAGCCAACACAAGCGATTGGAAGCCATTACCGACTTGATGATGGAAATTGGCGAACTCAAGGCGTTGCAAAAACCGCTTTATGCCATTGTCGCCAACCCGAATGTGGCGGATGACGTAAAGGACGTGATTCATGTGATGTTGCGTTCTTTGGGCGATGAGGTGGATCCTGAATTCTTCTTTGAAAACATGAAGGATCCTGAAGGCTTGCTGGAGCGTGAAGCCCTGCGAGTCTTTGAAATGGCGGAAGAAAACCCCGATGCCATGACGGAATTCATCGAAGCGTTTTTGGATGTCCCTGCTCAAGAGCTGTTCGACATTTTAAATAGCGTTGAAGCGAGTGTGCCATCGAAAAGCATCGTTCATTTCGCCTTGCCTTTATTATTACAAGTATCAACCCTACCCAAATTGCGGATGTGGTTACTGAAAAGCTTAGGCAATTCAGGCAGTATTTTGGCAGCGTGGGGGATTTACAACCGCTACTTCAAATACCCTTCCACACAAAAAGTGCCGTTGAATGAACGCAAAGAAGCTGAAATTGCTCTGAAAAAATTGCAGTTGTCTGGTGTGTATCAGGCGAAAGACGCTGAACAGCTCGATACCTTGAGTCATGTGCCACCTTCATGGGCGTCTAACATTAAAACGCAAGACGCTTACTGTAGTTATATTTCAGAAAAAGGCGATCAAGTGTTTTTGCTCGTCACGGAATGGCACAACGGTGACTTTGCTTTGTTGATGACCTTTTGCAATGATGAGCTGGGTATTGTGGATGCCATGGTACAGAATTACCTCACCAAAGCCGAAATGAAGCGTTGGATGATTCACTTTGACGACAGCCAAGAACGCCTAAAGATGCCCTTGTCCGAATTTCGTAAGAAACTCTTGGCACGAGAAACCCTTAGCTTTAAGAAGTCGGAACCCTTGCCTTATATGTACACGGCGTGGCGTTCGTTGTTGTTTACCCTTGATGAAGGCGATGAAGTCACCGCCTTAGAACATTGTGCGACTTGGCAAAACGACAAGTACAAAAACGAAACCTATACCTTGATTCATGAAGACGCCTTTGATGAGTGGTCTTTAAAAGCCTATC